>DFBW01000148.1:5292-14433 GCA_002366775.1 Roseovarius sp. UBA3070
GGGCGTATGACAACCGCCTCAAAATTCCGGGTAGGGTATTTTGCGCAGCATCAGGTAGATGAATTGCATGTCGATGAAACCCCGATTGATCACATTCGCCGTCTGCGTCCCGGTGAAACCCCGGCCAGGTTGCGCGCGCGCCTTGGGGGCTTTGGCATCGGTGCAGAACAGGCCGAGACGCTGGTGGGCAAGCTGTCGGGCGGGCAAAAAGCACGGTTGAGCCTGATGCTGGCCACGATAGACGCGCCTCATATGCTCATCCTGGATGAGCCGACCAACCACCTTGATATCGAAAGCCGCGAGGCTTTGGTTGAGGCCCTCACCGCCTATAGCGGCGCGGTGATCCTAGTCAGCCACGATATGCATTTGCTCAGCCTTGTGGCGGACCGGCTTTGGTTGATCAAAGATGGGCGTGTCGCCCCTTATGAAGGTGATCTTGAGGGCTATCGAACGGCTTTGTTGTCAACCGATAAACCCGCCAAAGCGGCCAAGGAAAAGCCCAAGCCGAAACGTGCCACGCGCGATCAGATCCTTGCATTGCGCCAGGATGTGCGCACCTGCGAAGTGCGGTTGGAAAAGCTGAATGAGATGCGTGACAAGATCGCCTCAAAACTGGCTGATCCCAAAATGTATGCCGAAGACAATGTTGTGCAAGCCACTGTATTGCAAAAGAAATACTCAGAAGTGATGGATGGATTGGAGCGCGCCGAGGCCTTGTGGGTCAAGGCCGAGACCAAACTGGACAAAGCGCTGGCACGAGGCGAAGATTAAGCCATGGACAGCGCTTTTTTGATCACCACTTTCGTCACTTTGCTGGTTGTGATTGATCCGCTTGCCCTGACACCGATGTTTATTGCGATCACGCAAGGCATTGATCAGCGCCGTCGCCGTATCATTGCGGTGCGTGCGTGCCTGACGGCGGCCGGTATTTTGATCATCTTTGCCCTGCTGGGCGAGGCGCTGCTGGATTTCATCGGTATTTCCATGTCGGCCTTTCGCATCGCAGGGGGCATTCTTTTGTTTCTGACTGCCCTTGATATGTTGTCGGACAAGCGCACCCAAAAGCGCCGTGAACGCTCAACCGAGGCCGGGGATGATGACCATGACGATCCATCGGTCTTTCCACTGGCCATTCCTTTGCTGGCCGGGCCCGGCGCCATTACCACGGTCATCCTGTTGGTGGCGGCGCGGCCTGACTGGTTTGGCTTTGCCTGGGTGATGGGCCTGATGTTGGCGGCGCTGACGCTTGTGTTCATCTCCTTTCTGTCGGCCAGTTTCGTTGAACATGCGCTGGGTAAAACCGGAATCAACGTGACCACACGCCTGCTGGGGATGTTGCTGGCGGCATTGGCCGTGCAGTTCGTGCTTGATGGCCTGCGCGATTTTGGGTTTCTGGCGTGATCTGGCCAATCGCCCTGGGCGTACCTATATCTGTCTGATGGATGATTTTGACACCGCCCGCCTGATTTATCTTGTGCTGCTGGGCAGCGCTGTGGTGCTTTGGTTTTTTGCGCAAAACCGTGAAAGCCTGGGCAAAGTCACGCAACAGGCCCTGATCTGGGGGCTGATCTTTGTGGGCGTGATCGCCGCTGTGGGCTTGTGGGGTGACATTCGCAACACGGTTGTGCCGAGTCAGGCCGTGTTTTCTGATGGCGATCGCATAGAGCTGCCCCGCGCGCCCGATGGCCATTATTACCTGAGCGCAGATGTGAACGGTGCCCCTGTCACCTTTGTGGTGGATACAGGCGCCTCGGGCATTGTGCTGTCCCAAGAGGACGCCACATTGATTGGTCTCGATCCTGAAACGCTCGATTATTATGGGCGTGCCACCACCGCCAATGGCGAGGTGCGCACAGCCCCCGTTGTGCTGGACAGCCTGCGCATTGGCCCGGTTGAGGACACCAGGATCCGGGCATTTGTCAACGAAGGGGCGTTGGATAAATCGCTTTTGGGGATGGATTATCTGGACCGGTTTTCATCGGTCGAGATTTCCGGCGGCAAGCTGATACTCAGGCGCTAAGCCCAAGCAGCGCAACGCCAGTTCAGCTTTCTGCCTTCTTCTCCCAGCGCCCGGATTCCTCAGACCAATATTGCGCCGCACAGCCTGCATCGCTCAGAATCTTCCACTGATTGCGGGCGGTTTGCACGGCTTGATCATCATGGCCATCAAACAAAATGCATGTGCGCTCAAGCGCGTTCACCTGCGTGGGCGTGATGTCTGCCCCGTCAATGCACATCACACAGGCAGCCGCATTGGGCAGGGCATCAGATGTGCTCAGCAAAATCGGCTGATCGCCCTCATGCGCGCGCCCGGCACGGCCATGGGGCAAAAACCCGTCTTCATGGCCAAGCCACAGTTTGGCGTCCAGCCAATCCATACGGTCCTCGGCCTGCCCACGCACCACCACACGCCACCCCGCACCAAGGGCCTTGCCCAGCAAAAGCGGCAAGGTCGCCTCAAGCGGCTGACGTGTCAGGTGATAGAAGTAGGCAGCCCCCATCAGTTTGGCTCGTAAGCCTGTGCAACCAGTTGGTTCAGCGCCATCACACCCCAGCCGGTGGCGCCTTTCGGGGCATAGGCCGTTTCCGTTTTCACTGAGGCCACGCCGGCAATATCCAGATGGATCCAAGGCGTGCCATCCTGCACAAAGCGTTGCAGAAATTGCGCTGCGGTGATTGATCCCGCAGGCTTGCCGCCCACGTTTTTCATATCCGCAATGTTGCTTTTCAACTGATCGTCATAGGCCTGCCCCAATGGCATGCGCCATGCGCCCTCGCCCATCGTATCTGCGGCCTTCAGGAAGGATTTGCAGAAATCGTCATTGTTTGAGAATACCCCGGCCTTTTCATGGCCCAGCCCGATGATGATGGCCCCCGTCAAGGTGGCCAGATCAATCATCGCGGCAGGTTTATAGGTTTCCTGCGCGTACCACATGATGTCCGAGAGAACCAACCGACCCTCAGCATCGGTGTTGATCACCTCAACCGTGTCACCCTTCATGGAGGTCACCACATCGCCGGGGCGCGTGGCGCGCTCTGAGGGCATGTTTTCCACCAGCCCGACGATGCCCACCACATTGGCCTTTGCCTTGCGCAGGGCCAAGGCGCGCATTACGCCGGCGACGACCCCTGCCCCGCCCATGTCCATGGTCATATCTTCCATGCCTGCCGCAGGTTTCAGGCTGATACCGCCTGTATCAAACACCACACCTTTGCCGATCAATGCCAGCGGGGCATCCCCCTTGGTGCCCCCGTTCCACTCCATGATAGCCACCTTGGAGGGGCTGGCAGAGCCAAGCCCGACAGACAGCAAACACCCCATGCCCAGTTTTTCAAGCTTGTCTTCCTCAAGCACAGTCACTTTCAAACCAAGCGATTTCATCGCGTCAATACGCGCCGCAAATTCAGTTGTGGTCAGGTGGTTGGCAGGTTCCGCCACAAGATCACGGGTGAAGAACACGCCTTCGGCCACAGCCAGCAACGGGGCGGCATCGGTGCGCGTTTCATCGGGTTTGGAAACCATGATGCTCACGCCCTCACCCGGTTTATCCTCGGCCGTTTTATGGGCGGTAAACTCATAAGCCCGCAGCGCAATGCCCTGTGCCAGATCCGCCGGGCGGCGAACTTGACCCGCCAGAACCGTCAGCGCGTCGGTGCCTTTGGCTTTGCCCAGGGCAGCCCCGGCTTTGCGAGCATCATCGGGCTTGGCATTGCGCTCAAGGCAGACCACATCCAGCGCTTTGGCCGCCATACCGGCGGGCCAGTTGAGCGTGCTTACCTGCCCTGATTTCATCTTCTCAACGGCGCCACTTTCCACCATTCGCGCCAAGGCACCTTTGGTCAGGCGGTTGACCCGCCGCGCCGCCAGATCCAACTTGCCATCGGCGGGCAAAAACACCGCCACCCGCCCGGTTGCGAGGGCGATCTGGTCAAGGTCAATATCGGCAAAAGTAATGGTAACTGGCGTGGTCATGTTCATAGCTCCCAGAGTGGATTTCCCCTAGACCTAGCGCGGCTGGACGGGGATGGGAAGCCTCGGATCGGGGCCGCAGAAGACAGCCACCCGTGGTGGCAGGTGACAAACTCCCGCTCATCACGCCCTAAAGGCGCATTAGCAGTTTTCCCCCCTATGGATTTCCGATAGGCTGACCACCAGATTGAGTGTTCGGAGGGATACAGAGTGACCAGATTCGACAGATACATGCTGTCGCAATTCATGGTGCTTTTCGGCTTTTTCGCGCTGGTCCTTGTGTCGATCTTCTGGATCAACAAAGCGGTGCGTATGTTTGATCGTCTGATTGGCGACGGGCAGCCGGCATGGGTGTTCCTTGAATTCACCGCTTTGACCCTGCCCAGCGTCATTGGCGTGGTTTTGCCCATCGCCGCCTTTGCGGGGACGGTTTATGTCACCAACCGGCTGACCACCGAAAGCGAGCTGACCGTGATGCAGGCCACGGGGTATTCGCCCTGGCGGCTGGTCCGGCCCGTGATCATTTATGGCATATTGATTGCGATCATGATGTCCGTGCTGACAAACCTGTTGATTCCGGTCAGCCTGAGCCAGCTACATTTGCGCAAATCCGAGGTCAGCAAAAACATCACCGCCAAATTCTTGACCGAGGGCGAGTTTTTGCACCCTGCATCCGGCATCACCTTTTATATCCGCGATATCACCCCCGAAGGCGAGTTGCGGGATGTGTTCCTGTCAGACCGGCGCAATCAAAACAGCCCCGTGACCTATACCTCCTCACGCGCCTATCTGGTGCGTGAAGGTGGTGGCACCAAGCTGGTGATGCTGGATGGGCTGTCACAAACCCTGCGCACAAACGGAAATCGGCTGTTCACCACGCATTTTGATGATTTTTCCTATGACATCTCCAGTCTGATTTCCAAGGATGAGGTATCGCTTAACCATGTCACCTTCGCCTCGACGCCAGATTTACTGCTCAGACCCGGCGAGGTGGCCGTGCGCACAAGGGCCACGCTGGGTCAGATTGCCTATGAAGGGCACAACCGGATTAATCAGGCCCTGCTGTGCATCGTGGCGGCTCTGGTGGGGTTTGCCACGCTTTTGCTGGGCACGCACAGCCGCTTTGGCGTTTGGTGGCAAATCATCGCTGCCTTTGTATTGCTGGTGGGGATCAAGATGGTTGAGGGCATCGTTTCTGGCCCGGTTCTGGCCAATGCGGCGATGTGGCCCCTCATGTATATACCCGCTGTCGGGGGCGTGGTGCTGACGGTGATTTTACTGCACATCGCGGCCAATCCCGGATTGTTCCGGCGCAGGCGGCGCAGCGCTCAGGGGGGTGGGTCATGATTCTGCACCTCTATTTCGCACGCAAGTTCTTTTGGACATTTACCCTGATCATGCTGGTTTTTGTGATCATCCTGCTGCTGGTGGATATTGCCGACGAAGTGCAGGATTTCCCCGAACTGCCCTTCTCCGCCATTCTGGAAATCGTATTTCTGAATGCCCCCAGTGCGAATTACGAAATTCTGCCCTTGGTGATGATCCTGTCCACAGTTGCTCTGTTTTTGCGTTTGGCGCGCTCGTCTGAACTGGTTGTTGTGCGGGCTGCCGGGCGCTCGGCCTGGCGGGCGTTGTTCGCGCCGGTGATGGTGGCTGCCCTGATCGGAATTGTTACCATCACGTTGCTGAACCCTATCGTTGCGGCCACGTCCAAACGCTATAATGATCTGGTCGCGGGGTATCGCGGTGGCGGGGCCAATGTGCTGGCCATCGCATCTGAGGGGCTTTGGCTGCGCCAGGGCAGCCCGGATGGTCAAACCGTGATCCACGCTGTGCGCGCCAGCTCGGATGTGGGTATTTTGTTCACCGCGACATTCATTTCCTTCGCCCCTGATGGCACACCGCTACACCGCATCGTGGCCGAAACAGCCGAGTTGAAAGACGGTGAATGGCTGTTGAAGAACGTCAAAAAGTGGACCCTGTCAGGCCGTGCCAACCCCGAGGCATCGGCCGAACTGCTGGACGTTTTGTCGTTGCCGTCGGCCCTGACGCAAGACCGGATCATCGACAGCTTTGGCAAGCCTGAACATATCTCACTGTGGGATCTGCCGGATTTCATCGCGCAACTGGAACAAGCCGGGTTTTCCGCCCGCCGCTATGCGGTCTGGTATCAAATGGAGCTATCGCGCCCGCTGTTTTTGGTCGCATTGGTGTTGATCGCAGCCGCCTTTACCATGCGCCATGCGCGGCTTAGCAACACCTCAATGTCGGTTCTGACTGCGATCATGCTGGGCTTTGGGCTGTATTACATTCGTAACTTTGCGCAAATATTGGGGGAAAGTGGTCAAATTCCCATCATGCTGGCAGCCTGGGCCCCGCCTGTGGCGTCTTTCCTGCTGGCCATTGGCATATTATTGCATATGGAGGACGGATGAGGTTTCTCTTCCTTCTTCTGGTTGGCCTATCAGTACTGGCCGGGCCGGTGCGGGCACAATCCGCGCCGCCACAGCCCGCCGTGCTGATTGCCGATGATGTGTTTCTGGACGGCGAAACAGCATTGGTGGCCACCGGCAATGTCGAAGCCCTTTTTGATGGCCGTCGCCTTAAGGCCAAAAGCATCACCTATGATCGCACCACCGAAACCCTGTTGATAGTCGGCCCAATCACCCTGCAAGACCCCGATGGCGGCATCTTGATCCTTGCGGATACAGCGCAGCTGGATCGGGCCATGGAAAACGGCATTCTGACGGGCGCGCGCGTGGTGATGGATGATCAGCTCCAATTGGCCGCACATGAGATGAACCGGGTGAACGGGCGCTACTCACAACTTTACAAAGCCGCCGTCACCTCTTGCCGTGTGTGTGAAAACGGCCGCCCACCTCTCTGGCAAATCCGGGCCAAACGGGTGATCCATGATCAACAAGAACGCCAGCTCTACTTTGACGATGCACAGTTTCGGGTGCTGGACACACCCATCTTCTATCTGCCGCGTCTGCGCCTGCCTGACCCCACGCTGAAACGCGCCAGCGGGTTTTTGATCCCATCGGTCTATAATTCCTCAACCCTGGGCACAGGCATAAAGGTGCCCTACTTTATCCGGCTGGGCGATCATGCTGATCTGACGTTAACACCATTTCTGGCCACCAAAACGGCCACGCTGGAATATCGGTATCGCCAGGCTTTCCGCACCGGTGACATCGAATTTGAAGGCGCGTTTTCGGATGACGATCAGGGCGTGCGCTCGGTTCGCTCCTATATTTTTGGTGAAGGGGCGTTTGATCTTAAGCATGATTTCAAACTGACCTTTGATATCGAGGCCGTGAACGACGACACGTATTTGCTGGATTATGGCTATTCCAACAAAGACCGGCTGGACAGCCAACTGGCCGTGGAACGTGTGCGCCGTGATGAATACATCCGTGCCGCAATCACTCACTTCCGATCCTTGCGCACCGGTGAACAGGACACCACCCTGCCCACGCTCTCGGCTGATGTGGATTACGAACGCCGCTTCTTTCCCACCCGTACCGGGGGCGAGCTGGTGTTTTCTGCCGCCGCGCATTCCCATCATCGCTCATCCGATCAGACCACCGATGGCGCTGATTTTGACCCCTATGCCGACGGTGTCGACATGACCCGCTTTACCACCGAGGTCGATTGGTTCCGCAGCTGGATATTGCCCGGCGGCGTGCATACCCGTGTGCAAACCGGAGTGGCCATCGACAGCTTCTTTGTGGATCAGGCCGGGCTGACCTCTGCCTCGCGCGACACCAATGTGACGCCTTCGACGTCACTGCAATTGCGCTGGCCCTTGTTGAAACAGACCAAGCGCCACGCGACACATGTGATTGAACCTATGGTGCAATTGGCCTGGTCGGGCGGGGATGCGGTGAACCTGCCCAATGATGAAAGCACCCTGGTGGAATTTGACGAGGGCAATCTGATGACCCTCTCGCGCTTTCCCGAACCCGACCGGCGCGAATACGGATTTTCCGCAGCCTATGGGCTGAGCTGGACCCGGATTGATCCACGCGGCTGGCGCTCGGCTTTGGTGATGGGGCAAGTGGTGCGCGAGGAAAAGCTGATTGAACTCAATGGGGTGAGCAGTTTCAGCAATGTTTCAGGCTTGCAAAACCGGCATTCGGATTTTCTGCTGGCAGGCCAGCTACAAACCCCCAACGGGCTGTCCCTGACCGCGCGTGGACTTTTTGATGATGGCTATGACACCACCAAGGCCTCGGCCCGGGCAAGTTGGCAAAACGATCGGGCCGATTTTGGCGCCACCTACATCTGGCTGCGCGGCGATATTGCGGAAAATCGGCCTAATACCATCTCGGAATGGTCCGTTGACGGCAGTTATCGCATGTCACGCCACTGGACGGGCAGCGCCAATTGGCGGTATGACGTGGCCAGTGACCGGAATGTGACAGCGGGGATCGGACTGACTTACACAAATGAATGTGTCGAGGCGAAACTTTCGGCCTCGCGCCGCTTCACCTCTTCCACTATTCTGGAACCATCGACGGATTTGTCTTTGACTGTGGCCTTACGCGGTTTCTCGGTCAAAAATCAGGATAAAAGCTACGTCCGCACATGCAGGAATTAAGACGAATGACATCACGCTTCAGCACACTCCTTTGGTCTCTGGCTATTATGGCCACCACGTCAATTGTTGGTCTGATGCCTGACAGCGCGCAGGCACAAAACCAGTTTGAAGCGGTGATCAAGGTCAATGATCAGGCCATCACCCGCTATGAGATCGCCCAACGAGCGCGCATGTTACAACTGTTCCGCGCCGTCGGCGATCTGCCGGTTGTCGCGCGCGAACAGCTGATCCAAGACCGTTTGAAAATGGATGCAGCGCGCGCCAATGGGGTGGTGCTGTCCGAAGAAGACGTCCAGGTCGGGGTCGAAGAATTTGCCGGGCGCGCCAATATGGACGGCGAACAGATGTTGCGCGCATTGGCAGGTGCCGGCGTTGGCGAAAGTTCTCTGCGTGATTTCGTGCGTGTTGGCATCACCTGGCGCGAAGTGAACCGCGCCCGCTTTGCTTCAAGGGTTTCTGTGACCGAGGATGATCTGGACCGCGCCAAGGCTGCGATATCCGGCAACACTTCAAATGTGCGTGTCCTGCTCAGCGAAATCATCATGCCAGCACAGCCCAGTCAGGC
>DFBW01000219.1 GCA_002366775.1 Roseovarius sp. UBA3070
TCATGAAGCATCTCCCAATTGGTTCAGCGTCTGATCACCGGCATTCCTTGCCCGCGCCGCGCTTTGATTGGGATCAAGTAAGCATCCACCCAAGGCCGATGGTCAATAGGATTGTCCCGGATAGCAGGCACAATCTGCTGCTTTTTGCCGGGCATCACGCATGATTGACCTTCACGCCAACTGCTTTTTCAGCACCAGCGCATCACTCAGACTTCCATCTGCTTTGCGGTAATATCCCGGCCGTCGGGCGATTTCCTGAAAACCCGCCTGAAGGTAAAGCCCATTCGCCGCATGGTTATCCTGCGCCACTTCCAGAAAAATATGGCATGCACCTTGTGATTTGGCCTCCGCCTCAAAAAGGGTCAGCATGTGGCGGCCAATGCCCCGTCTGCGGGCAGTCGGATCTGTGGCAATGGTCAACAATTCGGCCTCATCCGCGCTGACCCGACCCAGTGCAAACCCACCCTGTGCAAACCCGCCAGTTGCATGAATTGCAAAAACTCCATTGCTTTGCAACAGATCAGAAAACTCAGCCTCCGACCACGCCCGCCCCTGCCCTGCAAAGGCACGGGCATGCAGTTCTGCCATCGCCTTGGGCGTCATTCCAGGATCACCGGCGGTGCATCACGCGCCGGGGCAGCATCGGCAGGTTTCAGATAAAGCGGGGCGGGCGCGGGGCCATCAACCGGGGCTGTCTGCGCAAGTCTGGCAATTGAGCCCACCAATACACCGGCGTCATTCAGCCATTCCGCGCCCTCGGGCACATCCTCAAGCGGCAAAATCTTTGGGGTAGCCTGCCCTGTCTGCACATAAGCAGTCTCTCGCGGGCCAGCGACCGCTGCGGCATCTATGGTCGAAAATCCGCGCAAAGCGTCCAAGGTTGAGACACCTACTGCCGGAACTCCAAGGCCCAGCGCCAATCCGCGCGCCAATGAAACTGAAATTCGAATGCCGGTGAAATTACCCGGTCCAATGCCAACGCCAATTCGGCCAATCGCGCTCAGGGCCACACCTTCACCGTCCAGTAACTCCTGCACAAGCGGCATCAAGCGTTCCGCCTGGCCACGTCCCATGTCCTCAACCTGCGCAATGATGCGACCCCCCCAAAGCAAAGCGACCGCGCAATGCGCGGCCGATGTATCAAAGGCCAGAACTGGTGTGTCAGACACCAACAGGACGCACCTCGGTCACTTCGGGAATATAGTGGCGCAGCAAGTTTTCGATGCCCATTTTCAACGTGATGGTCGACGACGGACACCCCGCACAAGCGCCCTGCATATGCAAGTAGACAACGCCGCGTTCAAACCCGTGGAAGGTGATATCGCCACCATCCTGCGCCACTGCCGGGCGCACGCGGGTATCAAGCAATTCTTTGATTTGATTTACAATTTCACCATCTTCACCGGAATGTTCAGCATGGCCCGAAGGTGCCGCGCTTTCTCCCAGAATCACCGGCTTACCCGATTGGAAATGCTCCATGATCGAACCCAGAATTGCCGGTTTCATGTGATCCCATTCGGCATCTTCGGCCTTTGTCACAGTCACAAAATCATGGCCAAAGAATACACCATTCACGCCGTGTACTTTGAAAATCCGATCTGCAAGCGGTGATTTCTCAGCCCCCTCGGCGGTAGGAAAATCAGCAGTTCCCGCCTCAAGCACAGTCTGACCTGGCAGAAATTTCAACGTCGCCGGATTGGGAGTAGATTCGGTCTGAATAAACATAGCTGTGCCCCTTTCGCTCTATCTTAAAGGATATGCGCCTGGTGTGGGTCCAAGTCAAGGTTTAGAATGGTTCTAAACTGGCTCAGGTTATGGCTTCCAGCCGCTCTTTACCCAGATCACCGGGCACAATAGTTACCGGAATCGGCAATGTGCCCGAATTCTTGGTCAACTGTGTCACCAGCGGCCCAGGCCCTTTACGCCCCGTGCCCGCACCCAGCACCAACACGCCAATCTCGGGATCATCAATCACCTGTGCCATGATCTCATCCACCGGCTCACCTTCCCGGATCACCAGCTCGGGGTCCACGCCCTGCCGGTCGCGCATCCATTTGGCAAATACTTCAAAATGCACCTGAATACGCTCACGCGCTTCTTCTCGCATCAGATCCCCGACACCAATCCAGTGGTTAAATTCTTCCGGCGCGATCACCGCCAAAATCTCAACACCCGCTTGCGTATGTGCCGCCCGCATTGCCGCAAACCGCATCGCATTCAGACATTCCGTACTGTCATCCAGCACGACCAGAAACTTGCGCATGGCTCTCTCTCCCTCAGCACCACATCATGCCGCCCTTTGACCTGCGGGGCAAGCCGGTGCGCCATCCCATTCACTTTTCAATAAATACTTAACTCAAACCGCAGCAACGCGCGATTCCACCTGAGTTACGCATCACCCCTCCACTGGCCTCCAAGGAGGCCGCCCTTTGCGGGTGACGAGATATCAGGCGTGCGCGCCTTGCGCACTCAATCAGATCAAACCGGCATCAGCGCCCAATAATCCAGGTCAAGTAAAACTTGCGGCAAATAACGCCCGTCCTCGCCCTTTAACTCAAACGGCGCGCCGCCCTTGGTGGCCACCAACCGCAATCGGATGGCACCAACGCCGGGGGCAGATGTTTCGGCCTTATCCAACACTTCAGACCAGGCTTTGATCGTGTCGCCTGAATAACAGGGGTTTGCATGAGTGCCACCATTCAGGCCCGCCACGATCTGAGCATTAGCCAGGCCATTAAAGCTCAGTGCGCGCGCCATGGAAATCACATGCCCACCGTAAATCAACCGCTGGCCATCCTCGCGCAAAGTGGCATCGAAATGCACTTTGGCGGTGTTTTGCCACAGGCGTGTGGCCATCATATGCTCGGCTTCTTCAACCGTCACACCATCCACATGGTCGATCACTTCGCCAATGTCATAATCGCCCCAGCGATGCGGCTCTCCGGCCAGCGTGAAATCATAATTGGTAAAATCAAGCCCATCCGGGATCACCAGATCACTGGCCTCGACAGCCGGTGCCAGTTGCGGGATCACCGTTTCTGGTGCTGCGCTTTCAACATCGCGTTTGCGCACCATTGCCCAGCGCACATATTCCAGCACCACCTCATCGCGTTGGTTAAATCCGCGGGTCCGCACCCAGACCACACCGGATTTACCGTTGGAATTCTGCTTGACCCCGATCACCTCAGAGGTTGAGCGGATCGTATCACCCGCATAGACCGGCTTTAGCCAACGCCCTTGCGCATAGCCCAGATTGGCCAGCGCATTCAGCGAGATATCCGGCACAGTTTTGCCAAACACCACATGGAACGCGGCGATGTCATCCAGGGGGCTGCCACTCAGGCCACACCCGCGCGCAAATTCATCGGATGAATACAGCGCATGACGCGCCGGATAGAGCGCATGATACAAGGCGCGCTCTGCGCCCGATACGGTGCGCGGCACCGCGTGGTGGATCATTTCACCCACGGTGTAATCTTCAAAAAAGCGGCCCGGATTGGTCTTTGCCATGCTCAGTGCTCTCCCAGCTTGGTGTCAGATGTGTAGATGCCGTCTGCCTCTTTCACGACGGCCTGCCCACAGCGCATCACGCCGTTAGCCGCATCAAATGCATAGGTCGGGTCGCCGTGCAGCACCCAACCTTTGTTCAGCGCGTCGCTCACCTTGTGACAAAAGGCCGATGTGTCATCTTCGCTCAGAAATCGGTATAGCTTCATCTTCTGTGCCTCATCCAAACGTCGGATACCCAAGGGCATAGTGAATGCCCACAATGACGATGTATATGATTGCTGCGATGATCGCCGCCTTAATTTCTTTGGCTTTGTCCACCGGTGCGGATGGTGTCCAATCCGGCTCGGCTCGGTTGATCACGATCACTTCAATCACCGCCCAGGCCAGCAGCCCGCCAAAGAGCACAAACGACGGCACGTCGCCATTGACCAACAGATGCGCCGCGGCCCAGACCTTGACCCCAATCAGCATTGGGTGCCGCATCCGTCGCGCCAGCGCGGTTTTGGCTCCTGCGGCGGCAAACAGGTAAACCGACAGCAGCATCAACAGGTTATTGACCCCAACCATGGCCGGGCTGCGCCCCCAAAGTACCGCACCATCCGCCATACGATACCCGATCACCATCAGCGCAAGACCGACAAACAACGCCAGCGCAATCGGCCCCCGCCCCTTGTCGCCCATCGCGGCACGGCGCTCGGGTGCGATACGTTTAAACAGATGCGCGCCCACCCACAGGATCAGGCCTAAGATCAAAAGGGACATGGTGTTTACTCCTCCGCCATTTCGGCCACAGCACGGGATTTGGCCAGTATACGCTGCGCCGCAACCACATGCAGGTTTTCCACAATATTTCCGTCTACCACGGCAATCCCCTTGCCCGAGGCCATGCTCTCTTCGTAGGCGGCAATCTGGCGCTCGGCCAGGTCGATCTCGGATTGCGTGGGCGAAAACTCGGTGTTGGTCACTTCGATCTGGCTGGGGTGGATCAGTGTTTTGCCGTCAAAACCCAGATCACGGCCCTGCTCACATTCGTGCTTCAGCCCCTCGCCATCACGAAACCGGTTATAGACCCCATCAATCGCCACGATCCTGGCTGCCCGCGCAGCCATCACAATGGTTTGCAATGCCATCATCAGTGGCAGCCGGTCAGGGCGCGTGCGCGCATTCAGATCTTTGGCCAGATCGTTGGTGCCGGTCACCAGCCCCTCGACCTGTCGATGGGCGGCAATTTCACGGGCATTGAACACGCTGACGGGTGTTTCCATCATCACCCAGATCGGCATGTCAGGCCCCAGCAAATCGGCCAGGCTGTCCACATCCGTGGCCGAGTTCACTTTGGGCAGCAAAATTGCATCCGCGCCAGCATCACGCAGCGCCTGCACATCATCCAGCCCCCAAGCCGTTGTCAGCGCGTTGATCCGCACGATTTTGAACCGCTTGCCATAGCCACCCTGTTTCAATGCCGCAGCCAGGGTTTTACGCGCCTCAGGTTTGGCATCGGGCGCAACGGCATCTTCAAGATCAAAGATGATCGCATCAGCCGCCAGGGTGCGGGCCTTTTCCAGCGCACGATCCATTGAGCCCGGAATGTAGAGTACCGATCGGAAGGGCTGTGCGTTTGTGTCCATTATTATCTCCCTGGCATAATCATTGAGCGCGGTAATATTCTTGCGCAGGAATGCCATTTTTAGGCCAATTTGTTCAAGTCCTTTCTCGCCGCAGCGCAGAAACTAAGGCGAGCTTGCCTGATTGAACGCCACGTTAACTTCGTTTTGACACCCCCTAACGCAGGCTAAACACCATGCACGGCAGGGACCAGCACCAACAAAAGGTGAATGAAATGACAAAACTGAAGATGATAGGCGTCGCCGCCGTGACCACCCTGCTTTGTGCGCCTGCGTATGCCCAGGCGCCTGCCAATTGCGCGCCCCGCGACGTGGTGGTGGACCGACTGGCAAGCAAATACGGAGAATCCCGGCAATCCATAGGGCTTGGCGCCAATAACGCGGTGATTGAGGTGTTTGCCTCGGATGAAACCGGCACCTGGACGATTACAGTGACGTCGGCGCACGGCATGACCTGCCTTGTGGCTTCGGGGCAGGCGTTTGAAGATCGCGCCGATGCCTTACCTGCCGCCGGGAATGACGCCTGACAGAAATTATACGGAAAACATGTGGTGCGCATTCATGGCGCACCATTTGCCAATGCCAGAATCGAAGCGTGAGCAAAACGCACGCAAACACCGAATCCCCCTTTCGACATACCCGCCAGGATCAATGTCAGCGCCGTCAGTGTGACTGGTGCTGACCTTTTACTAAGTAGGGGCAAGTTGATCTAACTCCTTAATCCCCGGCGCTTTCGTGCTATTTCCGCACCCGACACCTATCGGCGGCCCGCTTATGCCGCGCTGCGGCGCACTTGCACGCCGTCGCGTTTGGGACTACGCACAAGGCCAATTTTCACCGGATTGGAGAACAGATCCATGGCCAGACCCAAGATTGCGCTTATCGGCGCAGGTATGATTGGGGGCACCCTTGCCCATCTCGCAGCTGTAAAAGAACTGGGCGACGTTGTCCTTTTTGACATCGCCGAAGGCATGCCCGAGGGCAAGGCGCTCGACATTGCAGAATCCGGCCCCGCCGAAGGGTTTGACGCCACCCTGCGCGGCACTCAGGACTATGCTGATATTGCCAGTGCGGATGTGTGCATTGTCACCGCCGGCGTGCCCCGCAAACCGGGCATGAGCCGTGATGACCTGTTGGGCATCAACCTGAAAGTCATGAAATCTGTAGGCGAAGGCATCAAAGCCCACGCACCAGACGCCTTTGTGATCTGCATCACCAACCCCTTGGATGCGATGGTCTGGGCGTTGCGCGAGTTTTCAGGCCTGCCCCACGAAAAGGTATGCGGCATGGCCGGTGTGCTGGACAGCGCACGGTTCCGCCATTTCCTGAGCGCAGAATTTGATGTCTCGATGCGCGATGTCACCGCCTTTGTTCTGGGGGGGCACGGCGATACGATGGTGCCGCTGGCACGTTACTCCACCGTGGGCGGCATTCCTTTGCCTGATCTGGTCGCTATGGGGTGGACCACGCAGGAAAAACTGGACGCAATCGTGCAGCGCACCCGTGATGGCGGCGCCGAAATCGTTGGCCTGCTGAAAACCGGGTCGGCCTATTACGCACCTGCCACATCGGCGATTGAAATGGCCGAAGCCTATCTGAAAGATCAAAAGCGCCTGCTGCCCTGTGCGGCCCATGTTGACGGTGCCTATGGTCTTGACGGGTTTTATGTTGGCGTGCCCACCATCATTGGGGCCGGCGGCATTGAACGTGTCATCGCCATCAAGATGAACAAGGACGAACAGGCGATGTTCGACAAATCCGTCGAGGCTGTAAAAGGCCTGGTCGACGCGTGCAAAGGCATCGATCCTTCGCTCGTGTAACACACGCCACTCTACAATTCTGTCAGGGCCGGGTTTTCCGGCCCTGATTCTTTTTTGAAAACTGATAATTGCCTACTTTTCCGGATTTTGTGATCACAGCAATTATTCGTGTGATCACAAACTACATAAATCACCTCTATTCGGGGTAAAATAACAAAAAGCCATTTATACTCCGGCAATCCTTATGAGTATAACTATCCCTGAACGTAGCAAAACGGGACAGTTCCATGAACATCCATGAATATCAGGCGAAGGCTCTGCTTCGCTCTTACGGTGCACCGGTCTCGGATGGCCGTGTCGTGCTCCGCGCTGAAGAGGCCAAAACCGCCGCTGGCGAAATGGATGGCCCGCTCTGGGTGGTCAAGGCACAGATCCACGCAGGTGGCCGCGGCAAAGGCAAATTCAAAGAACCCGGCGCCGGAGAAGCCGGTGGCGTGCGTCTGGCCAAATCGGTTGAGGAAGCCGCCGAAGAAGCCAAGCGCATGTTGGGCCGCACGCTGGTCACCAAACAGACCGGCCCTGCCGGCAAACAGGTGAACCGCATCTATATCGAAGATGGCGCTGGTATTGAACACGAGTTCTACCTCGCCCTGCTGGTGGATCGTCAATCCTCACGCGTCAGCTTTGTTTGCTCGACTGAGGGTGGCATGGACATCGAAGAAGTGGCGCATTCCACCCCCGAAAAAATCCTCAGCTTCTCGGTTGATCCCGCGACGGGCTATCAGGCCTTTCATGGCCGCCGAATTGCCTTCAACCTTGGGCTGGCCGGCAAGCAGGTCAAACAATGCGTCGCGCTGATGGGCACGCTCTATCAAATGTTCATCGAAAAAGACATGGAGATGCTTGAGATCAACCCGCTGATCGTCACGGACGCAGGTGATCTGAAATGCCTTGATGCCAAGATGGGCTTTGACTCCAACGCCATCTATCGCCACCGCGATATTATGGAACTGCGCGACACCACCGAGGAAGACCCCAAAGAATTGGAAGCCTCAAAATACGACCTCAACTATATCGCGCTGGACGGCGAGATTGGCTGCATGGTCAACGGTGCCGGCCTTGCCATGGCGACGATGGACATCATCAAGCTTTATGGGTCTGAACCTGCCAACTTCTTGGATGTTGGCGGTGGTGCCACCAAGGAAAAGGTGACTGAGGCATTCAAGATCATCACCTCTGACCCGCAAGTCAAAGGCATTCTGGTGAACATCTTTGGCGGCATCATGCGCTGCGATGTGATCGCCGAGGGCGTTGTGGCCGCTGTAAAAGAGGTGGGCCTGAAGGTTCCGCTGGTGGTGCGCCTTGAAGGCACCAACGTGGAAGAAGGCAAAGCCATCATCAACAACTCCGACGTTGACGTGATTGCGGCGGATGACCTCAAAGACGGCGCCGAGAAGATCGTCGCGGCGGTGAAGGGGTAAAATCAGTGAAACGGTTTCTTAGTTGCAGAAAGACACTTGACGTATCTTTAGCCACTGTATTTTTCGCGCTGTTTACCTGTTTGAGCGGCCCGGCGATTTCCCAGGAAGCAAACCATGGACACAACTATGTCCGAGAAGCTCCACAGACCAGCAAAGCATGCGTCAACCACATTTTCAAACTTGGAGATGGTGCAAACAGTTTGTTGAGCGCCGGCTACACCAAGAAAAGTGCCATGTGGGGACTAACAGTCTACTTCAAGACTCCGTCTAGACCGAAGGGAGCAAGGTCAGCTCCCTATCGCGTTGAGTTACACAGCGGTGGACACCTCTGCGAAATAAAATTCGGAGGAGATAAAAAAGGGCCAGATACTTTGCAGAGTGTTGAGAAAGCGATTTCTTCAATGGGCTTTCGCAAGACTACCGTTCCAGATCATCAAGGTAAGCCAAAGAAGGTTTGGGCTAAAGGAGAACGGATTTTCCGACTCGTATCTCTGGAACGTCGCAGCTCTTACGGGGAAATATCATCAGAATTCGCCTTCCGACGTCAAGGACCAAAAAACTAGTTAAGCGAACGAGAACTTCAGCCTTTTTCGCGAATGCAAAACAACAAGGAGCCACCAAATGGCAGTCCTCGTAGACGAAAACACCAAAGTGATCTGTCAGGGCCTCACCGGCTCGCAGGGCACATTCCACACTGAACAAGCCATCGATTATGGCACCAAAATGGTTGGCGGG
>DFBW01000202.1 GCA_002366775.1 Roseovarius sp. UBA3070
AATGTCTTGAGCATTTCTGAGGGCGCGATCCCGCCCTGCCCCGCCAGCCATTGAAATGTGCCGGGCAATTCCCAGGCGTCCAAATCTATCGTTGCGCCCATTCCCTCGGGCAAAACCCGTGGCAGATTTTCTGTCAAACCACCGCCGGTGATATGGGCCAGCGCATGGACCCCCCCTGCCCTGACCGCCTTCAGGGCTTGGGTTACATAGAGCCGGGTCGGCGTCAGCAAAGCCGCACCAAGTGTGCCCTCACCCCAAGGGCAATCCGCATCCCAGCCCAGACCCGACAGCTCAACCAGCTTGCGCACCAAAGAATAGCCATTGGAATGCACGCCATCGCTGGCCAGCCCCAACAAAACGTCGCCAGCCACGACACCCGATGGCAGGTCTTGCCCGCGCTCCATCGCGCCAACGGAAAATCCGGCCAGATCAAAATCGCCGTCGTGGTACATGCCCGGCATCTCAGCCGTTTCGCCCCCAATCAGCGCACAGCCCGACTGCACACAGCCCTCTGCAATGCCTTCGATGATCCGCGCGGCTGTCTCGGTTTCCAATTTCCCAGTGGCAAAATAATCCAGAAAAAACAGCGGTTCCGCGCCCTGGCACACCAGATCATTGACACACATCGCCACCAAATCAATGCCGATCGTATCCACATTGCCTGTGTCAATCGCAATGCGCAGCTTGGTGCCCACACCATCTGTGGCGGCCACCAGAACCGGATCAACAAAGCCCGCCGCCTTAAGATCAAACAGCGCGCCAAATCCGCCAAGTCCGGCCATCACACCGGAACGGCGCGTGCGTTTGGCGGCCGGCTTGATCCGCTCGACCAGCGCATTGCCCGCATCAATATCCACGCCTGCATCCGCATAGGTGATGCCGTTTTTGCCTTCGGTCATGGGCTTTGCTCCTGCTTTGTTGGCGATGCGGTAAACCAATCCAGGCCACTTCGCAATCTCAAAGCCTTGACGCGGGCACTCTGCCTCGCATAACTGCGCCCTAGGTTGGGCCTGTAGCTCAATTGGTTAGAGCAGAGCGCTCATAACGCTTTGGTTGCGGGTTCAAGTCCTGCCGGGCCTACCAACCTCATCTGTGCCAGCTGATTCTTCGCCCATGGTCTTGCTGAAAATATCCCGGGGGTTTGGGGGCTGGCCCCCAATACATCACCACCAGGCCCTACCGCCCAATCACGATGTCCGCGCGCAAACCACCCAAGCGGGCACTTTCGCCCAACCGCAATGTGCCGCCATGGGCGCGTGCGATGTCCATGGCAATCGACAGGCCCAGGCCCACACCGGTACCACGGTTCTGGTTGCGGGCAGGTTCCAGCCGGGTGAAAGGCTTGATCGCTTCTTCGCGTTGAGCCGCCGGAATGCCCGGCCCATCATCTTCCACCCGGATGCGCAGGGATTTTTCGGACAATAACACTGACACCTCAGCACGCGCGCCATAGCGCACCGCATTGTTGATCAGGTTTTCCACCGCGCGCCGGATACCGCCCGCGCGCAGCGGCACCGTGCCGTGGCCTTCGGTCAGGACCAGATCAACCGCGATATTTGCCCGTTGCGCATCCTCAACAATCTGGCGCACCAACATGATTGGATCCACCTTCTCTGGCTCGCCCTCTTGTGCCCCACGCGCGAAATCCAGAAATTCATTCAACAGACGCTCCATATCCTCCACGTCTTGCTGCATAGCTGCGCTTTCTTCGTCCTCCAGCATGCTCAACCCCAGCTTTAGACGGGTCAGCGGTGTGCGCAGGTCATGGCTGACGCCTGATAACATCAATGTGCGTTGCTCAATCTGGCGCTCGATCCGGTTGCGCATATCAAGAAATGCATTGCCCGCGGCACGCACCTCGATCGCTCCTGAGGGGCGATAGTTGATATGGCGCCCCCGTCCAAAGGCTTCGGCGGCGCGGGCCAGTCGGGTGATCGGCCGCAACTGATTGCGCAGGTACAAGAACGACACCACAGTCATCAAAATTCCGAACACCGCCATATTCACCAAGAGTTGGTGAGGTTGAGCCGCTGACACCCGCCGTCGATCAAAGCTGAGCTCCAATGGTGCCCCGTCGTGCTCAAAGTATAAGCGCACCAGCTGGTCATCCGGCAGCTCTATCGCCAAAAGATCCGGCATCAGCCGGTGCAACTCGCGTGTCACCACACCGCCGGTTAAATCATACCAGCGACGGTCATCTGCCTTGGGCATGTCCTCAGGCGGCACGGGCACAACCGCAATGCCAAGCGTGCGGGCCACAGACGAAGACGCGATGTCTTGCACCCCCCCCGGCGTTTCGCGCAGCAACAAGCGGATTTCGCGGCTGACTGACAAGGTCATTTGCCGTGACACCCCGTCAAAATGCCGCTGAATGAACACGACAGACACCACCAAGAGAAGTGAAATGACCGGCAACAACATAATCAACAAGGTCCGGCCATACAGGCTGCGCGGTAAATAAGGTTTGAGCCATCTAAAAGACATACGTCACACCTAAAGTGTTTCGCAAAGAACATGAATCACAAAATTATCAAACCGCAGACGGCAAAAAGAGTGTTGTACACGGTGCGCTTGCAAGAATATCTCTGGACGAGAAAACCAAGATCAATGACGGGAACATTCAATGACGCCACCAGATGACTTCAATCCACCTGTTGGCGTGGCCGAAAATCTGGGCGGCGATATACGCCGTGTCCTGGCACCCAACCCCTCGCCGATGACGTATCGTGGCACCAACACCTATCTCTTGGGCACGCGTGCCTTAGCTGTGATTGATCCCGGCCCCGATGACACCGACCATCTGAACGCTATTCTGAGCGCGCTGGAACCGGGCCAGACCATCAGCCACATCTTTGTCACGCATGCCCATATTGATCACTCCCCTCTCGCCGCACGCCTGAGCGATAAAACAGGTGCAGCGGTGCTGGCCTACGGAGATAGTAGCGCCGGGCGCAGTGCTGTGATGCAACATCTGGCCACCTCTGGTCTGGTCGGTGGTGGCGAGGGTGTCGATCTGGGGTTTGCGCCCGATGTTTGCCTTGCAGATGGCGAGGTGAGCCATGGCGACGGCTGGAGTTTGACTGCACATTGGACCCCCGGTCACTTTGGCAATCATGTGTGTTTTCAATCGGGTGATGCTCTGTTTGTCGGAGATCTGGTGATGGGCTGGGCCAGCTCCCTGGTGTCTCCGCCCGATGGGGATTTGACGGATTTCATGGAGTCCTGCCACAAGATCCGCGCCTTGGATGCCCAAGTTTATCACTCTGGCCACGGCGCTCCGATTGCTGATCCGGCCGCACGGATGGATTGGCTGATTGCCCATCGTCGAACCCGTGAAACATCGATCCTGGAGCATCTGTCCCATGGCCCCGCGACTGCCGAAACCCTTACAGAATTGATCTACACCGACACCCCCGCCACACTGATGCGCGCCGCGGTGCGCAACGTTCTGGCGCATCTGGTTGATCTGCATGTTCGCGGCCTGGCCCAATCAACGCAGCCCCTGTCAGAAGGGGCATCGTTCACCCTGACGCCGCCCCACGTTTAGCCCCCTTCATTTTTGTAATTATTCCTCTGGACGCGCCATAACCCTGTTGCTATATCCGCGCCCATGGTCCGGCGTAGCTCAGCGGTAGAGCAGTTGACTGTTAATCAATTGGTCGTAGGTTCGATCCCTACCGCCGGAGCCATAA
>DFBW01000030.1 GCA_002366775.1 Roseovarius sp. UBA3070
TCCATCAGGCGCTGACGTCAGACAAGAATCGCGGAAAGGGTCAGCAGAAGGTGACTGTAGAGCATGTCCACGTCCACGCCGGAGGGCAAGCGGTGGTGGGCACGATCGAGCAAAAGGGGGGTGGGGGTCAGCACATTTTGGAGGAACAACCCCATGCACAACAGATTACCTATGCACCTAAGCCCTCGCTGTGGTGCGAAGACGCGAGCAAAGACTGTCTGACGTCAGCACTACCACCATGGTCTCATCAAACGCATTTCTTCTAGTCCCAACGGGATACCACAAATCGTTACAACCAACTTTGACTTGTTGTTCGAACTTGGTGACGACACCGCTTTCCACGTGCCACCAGCGTTTCCCGACCTCGCCTTTGGGACTTCAGTAGAAGGCATCACTTATCTGCATGGTCGGCTTGCCGAAACTGACGCGGTGCATCACCCCTACGTCCTCAGCAGTTCGGACTTTGGACGGGCATATCTGTCAGAAGCTTGGGCAACCAACTTTATCAGAAGCCTGCTGGATCGATACACTGTCGTATTGGTCGGCTACCAAGCTGAAGACCCTCCAATCAAATACCTTCTCCAAGGGCTGAACCATGATGGTCAGTATGACCGATCAAGGCTCTTCGCATTTGACCGAGGGAAACCGGAAGAGATCGAGGCGAAGTGGCGTGATCGCGGCGTGACTGCGATAGCCTATGTGGATCACCCACAGCTTTGGCAGACCATTGAAGCCTGGGCTGATAGAGCCTCGGACCACAGGACTTGGCGTTCTGCTGTTATTCAATCGATGCAACATGACCCCAAGCAACTAACCGCGCATCAGCGAGGACAGGTTGTCCATGTGCTGCGGTCCGTCCCTGGTGCAAAACTGTTTGCCGAAGCCGATCCTCCTGTTCATCCAGAGTGGATATGCGTCCTGGACGCTTCTATCCGGTCTGCTGATGAAGTCAGAGGATACGGTGACGATGCTGAAGTGTTTGATCCAAAAATCAATTATGGCCTGGATGATGATCGGTCAGACCTCACCGACGAGGATTATCGAAAGGGCATCACCAACGATCATCTGTTGCGGTGGCGGCATGGTGATGAGCACGGGTTTTTCTGGGATTCGCCGCTATTTCGGCCGACTGTTCCATGTGAACGCTACTTGGCCCTAGTGGGCTTTTGTATTGCTTGGCTTGCCTGCTGTGAAAATCGTGGGTGCCATGCTGAATGGTGCGCCAATGAACGAGTGGCTGAATGTGCAACCGTTCTGGGGTGTCTTGGGCATCTCGTTGTTCATGCTGTTTCTGGGGCCGGTCGAAGAATTCGGGTGGCGTGGCTTCTTCTTGCCCTTGATGCAGCGGGTCATGACCCCGGCCATGGCGGGCCTGATTATCGGGCTCCTCTGGGCCGTTTGGCATATCCCGGCATTTTTCCTCGATGGCACACCGCATACCGCGTGGTCGATGATGCCGTTCATCGTCGGTGTCACATCCGTCGGTGTCATCATGGCTGTCGTTTACAACAAAACAAAAGGCAGCTTGCTGTTTGCGATCCTCATCCACTGGCAATTGAATATCGCGTTCTGGCCAGAGGCCCAGCCGTGGGAAAACTATCTCAACCTTGCGTTGGCCTGTCTGCTTCTGTGGGTTCACCGCGATGTCATGTTCTCGCGCGGCAAAGGCCTGACGGAAGTCGTTCCTTCATAGCGCGTTATGGAGGAAGTAAGGATATGCGGATGTTTCTGATAGGCATTGGTCTGTTGATTGCGGTCGCGCTTGTCGGGCTGTTTGGTTGGCGCATGCTGGACCACCGTGCCGACAGGGCCGAGATGAACAGGCTGATTGCGTTGCAGCCATCAAGTCCTGCGCGGTTTACGCTTGAAATGGTGGCAGAATTGCCAGAACCAGCCCGCCGCTACTTCGCCTTCACGATTTCCGAGGGCACACATCTTTTCACGGTCGCTCAGATCGAAATGACGGGGCAGTTTTCCCTCGGGACACAGGATGCCCCGAACTACATGGACATGACCGCGACGCAAGTGTTGGCTGCCCCAGAAGGCTTTGTATGGAAGATGTCGGGTGGAACCGGGCTGATGCAGATGTCAGGATCCGACAGCGGACGCTGGACTCGGTTTTGGCTGGCGGGTCTGGCACCTGTGGCACGCTTTGGCGGCGATCCTGACCATGCCCGCTCGGCGTTTGGGCGCTACACCGCAGAGGCCGCATTCTGGACGCCAGCTGCACTTCTGCCGGGTGCGGGGGCGACTTGGGAACCGATCAATGAGAACACCGCGCGGGTGACTGTTCGGCACAGTGACCTGGAACAGGCCATTGACGTGACAGTCGATGCGCGAGGTAGACCAATCGAGATCGAGTTTCAGCGTTGGAGCAATGCCAACCCAGACAAAGTGCATCGTTTGCAGCCGTTCGGTGGCCACCTGTCAGATTTCCGCGATGTCGATGGCTACCGCCTGCCGTTCCGTGTGGAAGCTGGCAACATGTTTGGCACGGACGCCTATTTTCCGTTCTTTCTAGCCGATTTGACTGAGATCACCTTTCCAAAGAACGCGCCATGACCAGATTTCTGCATGGCCTGCAGGTACAAAGTGAATGGCCGCAAACATCACTTGCCTGAGCCGACCTAAAACACCCTAGAGAAATCATTTTGACCTTGCAAGACATCGTCGGAAGGCCGGTAGGTGGCGGTTTTGGGACGCATCCTGCAAGTTCAACAGTACATTTCGGACCGCCGGATCATCGACAATTGCCAGTAGGCGATCATACATTGCCGCGTTCTCGATTTCGTCGGCGATAGCGGCTTCGCAGGCAGCGATGAGGGAAGCCGGTGCATCAATGCGACCTTCCCATGTATCTTCAGGCGGCTGTAGTCCCAAGCGTTCAAATTGACGAATGAGGGCCGAAGCATGCCTGCCTTCCGCCTCCATTATGTTGGTAAAGGGGCGTACGGGACCAAATGTTTCGATGACTTTTCGGTAGGTGGCGCGGGCTTTGTACTCATCCTCGAGCGCCTCGGTTAGGGCAGAAACTGTCTTGTCGGTCATAACTAATCTCCATTCTTGAGTGGGTATGGATCACATCTGCGATCATTCATTTGAACCTTCAGTGCTCTCCCTGCCCACCTTTCCAACGTCAGCCAAGGCTCACATCCAGAAACAGCATAAGAACCAGTCCAATCATCAATCCAATTGTCGCGGCATCCTGATGACCGCGCCGATGCGTTTCCGGAATGATTTCGTGACTGATCACATAGATCATCGCACCAGCCGCAAAGACGAGACCCCAAGGCAGAACAAACTCGGAAATACCGACTGCTACCGCGCCTAAAGCTCCTGCGACTGGCTCCACCAATCCCGTCACACTTGCCACGATGAAGGCGTACCATTTTGAATACCCTTCGCTTTGCAATGCTAGGGCCACTGCCAATCCTTCGGGGGCGTTCTGCAATCCAATGCCGATTGCTAATTCCGTACCGCCGGAGAAATTCCCACCTCCAAATCCAATGCCTACTGCAAGTCCCTCAGGGATATTGTGAATCGTAATAGCAATCACGAACAACCAGATTTTCTTGAGCGTTTCACTTGATGGGCCCTCCACTCCAGAGACAAAATGGCGGTGCGGGATCATCCGATCCAATGCGAGTATCGCAGCCCCACCCAAAAGGATTCCAATCACAGCGATCAGAGCCGACCACACGCCATCCCCATATAGACGTTCGGACACTTCAAGGCTGGGAATGATCAGCGAAAAGAAGGAGGCCGCCAACATCACGCCCGCCGCAAACCCCAAGAGGACGTCCTGCGTCCGCGCGGTGACGCTGCGCCCCAGAAGGATCGGAACAGCGCCAAACGCCGTCATCATTCCGGCAGCGAAACTGCCTAGGGTCAGGACTCATTGATT
>DFBW01000091.1:0-2723 GCA_002366775.1 Roseovarius sp. UBA3070
GTCTGAGGGGCTGCATCGCGCATCTGAGGTGTCTCCTGTTCGGGCTGCGCCACTGGTGTAGCGCATCACACGCCACCTGCAAGCCTCAGCCCCGGTTTACCGGGAGGGGTGGGTGTTCTTGCACGGTCATCTGTGCGTTTATTGAGGTTTCCTTGAAGGGAAATTGATAATATTCATGACAAAATCACATCTGAGGTATCCCATGTCCCGCCCCGTTATCGGCATCATCGGCAACAGCCATATTCAGGATGATCGCTATCCGGTTCACGCCTGTGGCATGATCAATACCAAGGCCATCTCGGCTGTGGCTAATTGCATTCCACTGATCGTGGCCGCTGATCCGCAATACCTGAGTGTGGATGAACTGCTGCACACCTGTGACGGCTTCATGCTGACGGGGGGGCGGCCCAATGTGCACCCCGAGGAATACGGCGAAGAAGAAACCGAAGCACACGGCGCATTTGATCGTGCCCGCGATGCGATCACCCTGCCTTTGGTGCGGGCTTGCGTGGAGCGTGGCCAACCTTTTCTGGGGGTTTGCCGTGGCTTTCAGGAGGTCAACGTGGCCCTGGGCGGCACGCTGCACCCCGAAATCCGTGATCTGCCTGGGCGTGACAACCACCGCATGCCCCCCGATGGCACGCTGGAAGAGTGTTTTGAGCTGCGCCACGACGTGCATTTTACCCAAGGCGGCGTGTTTCACCGTCTGATGGGGGCACCAAGCGTGTTCACCAACACGCTGCATGGTCAGGGCATTGTTGAACCGGGTCAAAACGTGGTCATTGACGGGCGCGCCCCCGATGGCACCCCCGAGGCGATTTATGTGGACGGGGCCAAAGGGTTTACCCTGTCAGTGCAATGGCATCCGGAATGGAACGCGGCGGATGATCCTGTCAGCAGACCGTTGTTTCAGGCGTTTGGCGATGCAGCCCGCGCTTGGGCGTCTGAATCGAAAACACCGGTGTTGCGTTCGGCCTGATTGACATTTGAGCAGGCTTTGGGCGTGATCCTGTCATGACGTATCTCAAAGGCCACTGGCAGCTTATTGCGATCATCGCATTGGTGTTTGCACTGTGGTCCACACCCATTGTGTTGCCCCTGAAAATCCTCGTGGTGTTCCTGCACGAGCTGTCCCATGCGTTGGCCACCTGGGCCACGGGCGGCTCGGTTCAGGAAATGTCAATTTCAGCCCAGCAAGGCGGTCATGTGATCAGTCGCGGGGGCAGCCGCTTTCTTATCCTGTCCGCAGGTTACATCGGCTCACTTTTGATCGGTGTGGCTTTGCTGTTGGCGGCCCTGCGCACCCGGGCCGACAGGGCGGTTGTGGGCCTTTTTGGCGTGGTGACACTGATCATCGCGGCACTTTATATGCGCGAGGTATTCCCTTTTGTATTTTGTGCCGCCACGGGGGCCGGGATGCTGGCCATGGCGCGCTATCTGAGCCACGACATCAACGATATGGTGTTGCGCATTATCGGTCTTAGCAGTCTGATCTATGTGCCGTTTGACATCTTTGACGACACGATTGCACGCTCAGCTCAACGCTCGGACGCCTATATGTTGGCGCAGGAGTTTGGTGGTCCGACAATGCTGTGGGGCGGGCTGTGGCTGGTGCTCAGCGGGGGCGTTGTCAAGTGGTGCCTGCTTCGGGGCATTGGGCGTGTCAGCAACCTCAGTTTTGGCAGGCGCATCTGACGCGGATCAGATACGCTGATAAGGCGCCCCACCCCCCTCATGAGCAGGCAAGGAGGGCCGGCCTCTATTATTCTTTCTTGAACGATTCCATCAACAGCATTGCTTCATGGCGTCGCAGGCAGGTGCGCGCGGTTTCACGGTGCTGGCCGCCGGCGCTGCGCAATTCGGGGAAGATTGCAAACAATTCCTCACGCGCGGCGTTTTCCACGGCATTCAGGCCAATGTCACCGGCATGGAAACTTTCAGTGGCAATGCCTTCGGCATAGATCACCTCGTGGCGGTCGAACATGATATGAATATATGTCACCTCATCACATTTCTGCACGGTGACATCCTTGCCATCGACCAGATGTTTCGCAGGCACCAGCACTTCGCTTTCGCCAAACAGCAATTCTGCCCTGTATCCGGTGAACAATATCCGGTGTTGCGGCGACACCAGCAGAGGCACCCGCCCGCCATCTACGACCGAGGGTTTCACCGAAACCGGTGCAAAACCACCCTTGCCGCTTACTGTGCGCTTGCCAATCCAGCGGATCGGGCGCAACCCGTGATCGCGCGTGACCACCATGTCACCCAGTGACAGGGTTTCAATCGCCCTTTCACTATGGCTGGTCAGGATTTTGGCACCCGGAGTGAAGCAGATGATGTTTTCAATCTCGTTGAAATTGACCACCGTGCCATCGGCCATCGAGAAGAACCCCGACAGGCCCGCGGCATTATCATCAAGGTTGGTGTAAGTGATATCCGATTGCGTGACGCCCGAGCTGAGATGCAGCGTGTCCCCATCGGTTTCAGCGCCCTCACCACCCACAATGTTGATGGTGTCGGCGCCTGTCTCGCCATAGTCCGCCAGATAGAAGGTATCATCCCCATCACCGCCAGTGGCAGTATCGTCCTGGCCCAGCACAATGGTATCATCGCCGTCGCCGCCACTGACCAAGTCTTTGCCCAATCCACCGACCAGCGAGTCGTTGCCAGCCCCACCATCCACGGTATCCGAGCCCTCAAAGCCATAGATTTCGTCGTCG
>DFBW01000091.1:2819-3074 GCA_002366775.1 Roseovarius sp. UBA3070
GTTATCCACCCGGTCGCCGTCAGGATCCCCGGTGTAGGCGGCATCAATGGTATCGGCACCGCCCGTGCCCTCGACCACATAATCCAGCCCGTTGGGAATACCCATCGCCTGAAGGGCTGCCTGGCTGGTGACATCCCCAGGGGCCACACCCATCAATGTCAGGCTTTCCCCATTGGGAAAGCTCAGCACAGCATTGCCCAGGCCATCGTCAGAGACAGTGACATCCTTGACCGTGACCGGATCGCCGCCCGCATC
>DFBW01000156.1:0-1508 GCA_002366775.1 Roseovarius sp. UBA3070
TATGGCGCCCGTTCCATCATGCGACGAGGTAAGGAAGAGCTTGCGCGTCGGATGACAGCGCCATCCGGTAGATTGCACCAACTTTGTCCAAAAGACCGGATGCGCGGAGTTCGTCGATTTTTCCAACCAGCACAGGTCCGACAGCCTCATCAGCCGTTCCATTGCTGACCTTGGAGAGAGCGTTCAGAGCCGCCGCCTGATCAACGATCGAGTCAGGATCAAAGAGCTCGAATAGTCGTGTCTGCACCATTTCGTGCAGATCTTGTTCCATCTCTTCTGGAAGCCGGAAGATATGGAATGATCCCACGCTCAAGTTTTCGTCGTGGAATCGACGTGCCGCCTCTACTGCACCGTGGTATTATATCAGAGGAGTCGTTCGCGAAAACACCGGCTCAAGAAACCGAATACTCGACGCCTCGTAAAACGATGTCGGCCACCAATTGCACTGCGACTTCTCGCCGAGGAAGCCAACAAGATACCGAATCTCTATTATTCGCTGCATAAAATCAGACTGCACACGAGGAACCATCTAGCCCTCTCTTTCTATAGAACTGCCCGGTGCCAGGCCTGCAATTGGGGACACCAAGACAATTTGTTGTTCTTGGGGAGGGCGGGCTGCAGCGTTACTGTCGAGCCCAAGCCGTTTGAGCGCGTAGTAAAGCAGCGCGCGTCGAACCTTGATCTTCGCCTTGCCACCGCGCATCCCATAGTCCAACGCGATCACCTGCTTCTGGTTCTCGGAAAGTTCAGGGTGCGGGGCAATCTCAAGCGTGACGTGCTCTTGCCAGTCCGCATCGGCAGCTTCGGTGGCGTCGCTGGCTTCAGCGCCGCGCGTCTGGAGGATCCGCGAAAGCAAGAAGTCCTTGAAGACCTCGTCAGTCTTACAGAACGCCCGTGTGTGCCATCGGAAGCCGTCGAACCCGATGGCGTGAGGCGCGATCCACCGCCAGATCGGCTCGGGGCGCGAGAGGGACTGGTATTTCACCTCAATGGCCTCCGAGTGGCGGATGGCACCGACAACGGATCGCAGAGTGACAGGGTTTACGCCACGGGCCGGGGTTGGCGCTGCATCATATGACGGCAGTTCAGCGATCCAGGTATCGTCGCTGTCGAGTATGCCATCGGCCAAGGACCGTAGCTGCGCTAGGTAGCGGCTGGCGTCAGGTTTCAGGAACTGTGCAGAATAGTCAGGCCCACGGACATAGGTCCGCGCGCTCTTGTCATAGACCATGTTGTCCGGAGCGAAGCCGATGTAGCGATTCAGGTCGGCGGACGCCTGGTTCACCGAAAGCCCGAACTGTTCCATCAAATCGCTGCGGTTCACTCGCCCCTCCCAAAACAATCGGAACTCGATGAACTCGAGGCGCTGCGCGACTCCCCAACGAAGCTCCGATTTGTCACTATCCACTTCGCACTCCCGACTCGGCGCGTTTGATTAATATGCGCGCCCATTTTTTGTGCTGGCTGCACGCTAGCGGGGAGTCATGTCGTGTTCAATCGAAATGCTT
>DFBW01000156.1:1609-1861 GCA_002366775.1 Roseovarius sp. UBA3070
CCGGCCGCCGATCTTCAGGTATCGCGGGCCTTCCTGGACCCAACGCCAGCGCTCTAGTGTTCGGTGGCTGATCTTCCAGCGGGCCGCCAGTTCTTTCTGATTCACACATACTTCGTTCATTTTCGTCTCCTTTTGCGCAACTCACTTCGGTCGCAAGAGAACGAAGGCGTGAGAATAAAACCTATTCAAGTCGGTATGTTGCGTGCTCGGAGGCTATGTTTGAAACAGGCGGGGCGGGCGTAAATTGGCGCA
>DFBW01000156.1:1946-19991 GCA_002366775.1 Roseovarius sp. UBA3070
GATTTATCGTGCCGGGTAGTATGGCGCGGCATAATGGGCAGCGTCACTGTCGCACCAGAGCCGAGTTCGAATGCGCCTGACAGCACCGACGGGCAACCTAGAGTTGGTGTACGGGCCGGGTTGATGTGGGATGTGGCCGCATGATCAAAACGCCACAATCGTTACTGTCCCCAGCCCTCAGACACAAAAAAAGGGTCGCCGACAAGATGGCGGCGACCCATTGTTTTGGAGTTCGTGATCAGGGTTTGTATTTTGTCGGATCAGCTGGGTTCACGAAGAACTGGTCAAGATATTCAGCGGATGCCCAAACATCTCCGCCCATATTCAACCAGTTGCCTGCAGTCTCGTCGCAGTCCTCTGGCAGCAACTCCATGACTTCTTCGTGGGTCACGACTACGGGATCGACCAGGATTGACTGCACTTTGGGACCTTGACCTTGCAAGGTGCGCATCATGACGTCGAAACTCAGCTCGATATCATCACCCGGAGGCCATGTTTGCACGGCGCTGGCGATGAGATCGGGGTTTTTGCGCCATGTGCACAACGCCCCAAGTTCGCCACCAACGGCGATCTTTACACCTTCGCGTCCGGACTGATTTACAGCACGGATGACACCCATCTCAGCGGCAGATTGAACAATGATTCCATCGAGTTTACCGGGATGGGTCGCGATCCATTTCTGCACCTCGCCTTGGGCGATTTGATCGGTCCACATGCCCGCAATAGATCCTACGACCTTGATGTCTGGCGCGGTCGCGAGACCCGCTTTGATGCCACGATCCTGACTGTCAGACGTGGACGTGCCGGGAATGCCTTCAACGACCAGAACATTGCCCTTACCGCCCAGCTCTTCAGCCATGCGTTTGCCAATCTCAAACCCGGCCGCCTGGAAGTTGACCGACGTGTTGAGAACGGTGGGTTCGGTCACATAACCGGTGAACGAAAAGGTGGGAACACCTTGATCATATGCGTATTTGACCGTCGCGTTCAAAGCTGTCGGGTTTGAACAGCAAATGACAATGGCATCCACACCCTGATCAACCAATTGACGCATCTGCTGGATCTGTGTTGCATCGTCGAGGTTTGACTGCGTGATCACAACTTCGCTGACCATACCCAGTTCCTGCCACTTGGGAATAACCACAGTTTGCAAATGGTCCATCGCGCCCGCGCGCCATGTGTTCCCGGCATAAGTCGAAGCATAGCCGATCTTCCAGGGGGGTGGGTTTTTGGCGACAAAATCCCTCAGTGAGCTTGCACCAATCGGTTGTGCGGGGTCAATCATTTCGGGATTGTAAAGACGTTCGACGACATCGGCGCCGATCTCGTCCAAGCCTTCAGCCTGAGCGGCGAACACCCCAAGGCTCACCGCGAATGCGGCAAGGGCCGTTCTTCCAAGAAGTTTCATTGTATTCTCCTGTTGTTATTCAATTATTTGGATTTTCTTTGTCGTTCGGTCTTCTAACTTCCTCTCGTTGGCAATCCCCAATGTTGTTGACTGGGTTGATCCGATATCAGTCATAAAAATCGTAAGGTGCTTTGGCGAAGTTCTTCCAATTGTCCGGGTCATGGCCGGTCACAACCATTGCATTGGTGTCCTCGGCAATGCGTCGCAGTTTTGCGACCGAATCTGCAGCATCCGAGGCAGAAACCAACAGCCCGGGGAGCGCCTTGTTTTCCCAGTGGTCAAGGGTGTAGGCGGCGTCAACAGTTAACAAAACCGGGCCGGTGCCTGGCAGGTTCACCAAGAACGATTGGTGACCCGGCGAATGTCCGGGAGTGAAGATCGTTTTGATGGTGCCATCCCCAAAGAGATCGAAGCCATCACTGTATTCGCCTGACAGAAATTTCCAGTTCAATCCCGGGCGGTCAAAATCGGCCCGGATATACGCTGCGGCGGAAAACCAATGGGGATCAAAGGCATATTCGTACTCCACACGCTGGCAGATGACCTGAGCATTGGGGAAATGGCCAAGCGCGCCAGTATGATCGAGGTGCAGATGCGACTGAAGCACATAGCGAACGGAATTCGGGTCAACACCAACAGATCTGCATTGATCGGCGCAATTTTCTGAGACATCCATGACGGGATCATAGGCATCAACAATATCGCCCCAGTGAGCGCGCGGATCGATGGCAGCTTCCACCGCATTACCGCCATCAATCACCACGTTTCCGTCCGGATGTTTGATCAAAAACCACGGGATCGGAATCTCGAAATCATCTTCGCTCTGGTTCATTTTGATGTACTTGGTCTTGGTCCGGATCGTCCCGGTCTGGAACATGTGAAGTTCGATGCCGGTGCTGCGCCCAGATCTTCGATGCGACCCTGAAACGGGCGTGATTCGCTGGTTTTCTGCCAGGCTGGAAAGCCGTGGTTCACTTCTTAGCGCTGACCCCGGTGGACGACTTTCAATCCGTCGGCCATTGTCATCAAACTTGAAAACTTTCACTTGTTTTTCCTCAGTATTTTATCGCAATTTCATTCGTTTAACCTAGTTTTTACGCCCGATTTTGGCGCTCAAAAGGCCGATAGATTCGCCGCGACTTTGGCACAGATTTTTGGAAAGGCAAACTTTGACCTGCTTTGGCGGGATATGTTTTCGCAAATACAACCAATGGGTGTGGGGGCATTTCTCAGGATCATATCAGGCGCAAAAAGAGTGGCCGGAGAGCTTTTCAAAAGACAAGTTTACGACAGATCTGCCAACAAAAAGATGGGGCACTTTTTCCGCCGTTTCTATGTGTGTTGCAGCAATGGTCTTGCCGACCAAAACAGGATGATCCAACGTCGGCTAGAGCTGCTCTGCGCCGACCCACATGCGGTCTTGAACCAGTTTATTGACCACCGAGACACGCCGATCAGAAACCGCTCTTGAAAGAAGCCCGTTCTAAATTAATGCGTTATAGGGCACATAGGTTTTTGTTTTTGTTAACTGTTCATACTCCGCTAGCTTTTCGATATAACGAAGTCGAATCAGATATGACGAAGCCGATTCAACGGCTCGCTTATGGGGGGATATAAGATGAAAGCATCACCAGATGGGTGCGCTATAGCGGCCAACAAAGTTTCGGTGAACATCTGAAGAATGTCGGGTGTCGCTGCGGATATCATCGACGTCAGAAAGACGTTCGGACCGACAGTCGCGTTGGAACGGGTCAGCTTGCGCGCCTATGAAGGTGAGGTTCACGCGATCATCGGTGGCAACGGGTCGGGTAAGTCGACGCTGGCCAAAGTGATTTCAGGGGTGTTGGTCCCTGACCGTGGGCAGGTTTCGATCTTCGGTAAAAGCGCGACGACGCCATCAGAATCCAAGGCGCTTGGTATTGCCAATGTCTATCAGGAGGTATTGGTCGCTGATGAATGTTCTGTTCTCGACAATCTGTTTTTGGGTGCTGATGGGCTGGTAGGGGCCGCAGAACCGTATGAGGTTCGATATGAACAGGCCGCCAAGATCATGGCGGATCTTTTGGGGTTCGACCTTGATCCTTCGGCTATCGTGGGCGATCTGCCTTTGTCGGTCAAACAATGGATCACCATTGCACGCGGCATGCTGACCAACCCTCGGGTGCTTATCCTTGACGAAAGTTCGGCCGCGCTGGATTTTGAGTCGACGGAACGATTGTTTACCAAAATCCGCGAAATGACAGCACGGGGCTGTGCGATTTTCATTGTGACACACCGGATCGCGGAGCTTGTGCGCATTGCTGATCGCGCCACTGTTTTGCGTGATGGCGTTTCAGTCGGAACCCTGAGCAAGGAAGAGATCACCGAAGAGAGCATCCTGCATCTGATCGCGGGGCCGGAACGGGAACGTGCGCAAACTGGCAATGCGCCTGTCACGCGCTCAAGTGACCGCCCGGTTTTGCGCATGGAAGAGGTCCGCGTCTGGCCTGACACCCATCCCTTCCGCTTTGAGCTATATCCCGGCGAAGTGGTTGGCGTAACCGGACTTGACGGTCAGGGGCAGTCTGAGTTCGTAAGCGCCATCGCAGGCGTGTCCGGATTGGACAGCGGCACGATACATATTGTGCGCGATCAGGTGGCAGAGCCGATCACCGGACTGCAATCGGCGCGCGAATGCGGGATCGGCTATGTATCGGGTGACCGCAAAAAGGAAGGCATCTTTCCCAACCTGTCGATATTCGAGAACATGTGTGTTTCGATCTATGGCGATTACTCAACCGGCGGCGCGATCAAACTGGTCGACAAGGCCAAGCTGACGCCAATTTTCGCGCATGAAGCCGATAAACTGGCAACCAAGATGGGCGATCCGGGCGATCTGATCACCTCACTGTCGGGCGGCAATCAGCAAAAAGTACTGATCGCCCGCTCATTTGCTGAGCGCCCGGGCATTCTTGTGCTGAATGACCCCGCGCGCGGTATCGACATTGGGGCCAAGCTGGATCTGTATCGTAACCTGCGTGCCTTTGCGGCGCAGGGACGTGCAGTTGTGTTCCTGTCCTCCGAGATTGAGGAGTTCATGGATCTGTGCAACCGGGTTCTGGTGTTTCGTGGGGGCGTGATTTCATCGACATTTGAACCGCCCTATGATGGCCACGTCATACTGAACGCCACTTTTGGGCGCAAAGCAGATGCACGGATGCCGGGCGAGGATGCGCATGTGCAGACAGCGGATAGCCAGCGCATCAGTTTCGACGAAGGTCGCCCCGTGTCGGACAAAGAGCGGGTCTTGCCCACCATCAACCGGAGACTGAAAATGAACCAATCAGGCTTTTTGCTGACGGCCCCAGATATTGCGCAGGGCAGCATCATTCCGGATCGTTTTACAGAAAAGAACATTCTGTCACCCGCTTTGGAATGGGAAAACGTGCCCAAAGACACGCAGAGCTTTGCATTGTCGATCACTGATCCCGATCTGCCTGAGGAGTTCGATTTCCCCCGCAGTTTCGCCCATTGGCTGGTCTACAACATCCCAGCGGATGCCCGGCATCTGGCCGAGGGTGCCTCAATGAGCGGGATGATGCCCTCGGGGGCACAGGAACTGAATTCTGATTTTGTCACATTTGGCATTCCGGGTTTCGGGCGTGGCTATGGCGGCCCCTGGCCACCGGATGCAGCCCATCGGTATGTCTTTACACTCTATGCGCTAAAATCCCGGACACTTGATCTGGGTGGTGATGCCGATCTGCCGGCCTTTGCCAAGGCAGTTCTTCCCGTAACTATTGACCACACAAGTTTCACCGCGACATATGGCCCGGCTAAAACGCCACTGCCAGCAGCTTGAACAACAGGAGATTAGAATGAGTAGTTATGGCGGCAAAAGGGCCTTTGACCTTGAGTGGGTCGAACGTTGGGCCCGCCGGGTCAACGAAGACAGAGTGCTTCCGAAAATCGCAAAGTTCTTTGACGCACGTTTTGTGCTGGGTGTCGACGACACGGATTACTTGCTCGAGGTTAGCAAGGGCAAGATCGAAAAGATTGCTGAAGGTTTGGAGCCCTCAGATTTCGGGTATGAATTCGCATTGCGCGCCCCCGCATCGGCCTGGGGTAAATTCAGCCAGAAAACGCCACCACCGATGTTCAATGACATCTGGGCCATGGCACATCCGCTTCATCGTCAGTTGCATATCGAAGGCAATCAGTTGACATTTTGGCAGAATATGCGGGCGATGCACTGGATGCTGTCGCTGATGCGTGAAGTCTGAGGAGACCGGGAATGAACAAGCACGATCCAATCATCGGTCGCTATGTCTATGTGACGTGTCAGGGTAAGACCTATCGGACCTTTTACGAAGAAGCGGGCGAGGGCATTCCGTTGGTTTGCCTGCACACCGCCGGGGCCGACGGGCGCGAATACCGCCATCAGCTCTGTGACAGCGATATCACCGCGAATTTCCGGGTCATCGCGTTTGACCTGCCCCGTCATGGCAAATCCAATCCGCCTGCCGGGTGGCACATGGAAGAAGAAGAATACAAACTGACCACCAGTTTCTATTCGGAGTTCATTGTAGAGTTCTGCCGGGCGCTTGAACTGTCCAAGCCGGCCATCATGGGCCAATCCATGGGCGGCAATATCTGTCTTGATCTGGCCTTGCGCTATGAGAATGATTTTTCCGCGCTGATCGCGCTGGAGGGGTGTGACCATAGTCCCGGCTGGCATATAGACCCGCTGCATCATCCCCATATCCACGGCGGTGAAGCTGTTGCGACCTCGATATTTGGCCTGATGGCCCCTGACAGCCCAGATGAGTATCGCTGGGAAACCTGGTGGTACTATTCCCAAGGTGGTCCCGGTATCTTTAAGGGCGATCTTTTCTATTACTCGGTTGATTCCGATATGCGCGACAAGGTGCACAAGATTTCGGGCAAAGTGCCGATCTATTTCCTGACCGGGGAATATGATTTTGCCTGCACGCCCGAAATGACCCAACGCACGGCTGAAAAGGTGAAAAATTCCGAGGTCGTGATCTTTGGCGGCGGTCATTTCCCAACATCAGAGGACCCCGACAAGTTCAAAGAGGTCATAACCCCTGTGTTGAAAAAGATCGTTCAGAATGATCCTGAACGCCGCGGCAGCAACACGCGTGACTGGTCCGATCAGGGCGCAGCAGACGGCAAAGGCAATCACAACGCCAAACGGCCCGACGGGCGGCGAACGGTCACGCTGTGATGCCCGGCGCCTAACACTTTGAAACGGACCTTTCCGGGATCGCCGGTGAGGTCACTCATCTGAACAAATTGCCAAGAAATCTCGTTACTTATGTCGCAAAGCTCATCTTCAGCCAGTGCTTATCTTCTGGTCCCGATCCTTTTGATCTCGGCACTGACAGCTACGGCTGTGATCAGGGGCCCTAACCTTGTGTCGGTGCCCGGCCTTGGCAGCGCGATCAACGTGGCGGCCCCGCTGATCCTTGCTACTTATGCGCTGATGGTGCTTGCGGTTGCGGGCCGCGGGACGGTTGATCTGGCGATCGGGCCGCTGATGGCTTTCATTAACGTGGTCGTGGTGCGGCTTGCCACCGAAGGCTGGCTGACCAGCCCGATTGCGACCTTCATCGTCGCGCTTGGCCTTGGTATGATGTACCAGTTCCTTTTTGCACTGGTGGTGATTTATGTACGGGTACAACCCATCATCGTGGCGTTGTCCGGGTTTTTGGCGCTGACAGGGATCAACCTTGTGATCCTGCCACGCCCCGGCGGTATTGCACCGCCCTTTATGGCCGATTGGGGGGCAGGGACGTCGATCTTTTCCCCCGTGCTTCTTATCCTCGCGGTAGCGACGGCGGGCTGGTACATTTTTACGGCCACGTCCTTTTACAGCAACCTCAGAATGATGGGCTATGACGAACGCGCCGCATGGACATCGGGGGTCAAGACGGACACGGTTCGCATTGGTGCACATCTCATCGCAGGCATCTACGCCGGCCTTGGTGCGATCTGTTACACCGCGCTGATCTCATCGGGGGATCCGTCGCGCGGGCAGGGCGTGACGCTGACCGCCGTGACTGCGCTGGTACTGGGCGGTGTCGCCCTTTCGGGAGGACGCGGCGGTGCTGCAAGCGCGCTCTTGGGGGCCGTATCCATTTGGCTGATTGGCTATGTGCTGGCGACCTTCAATTTCGGGGCGATTCAGGCTTTCATGACACAGATGGTCTATGGGCTGATCCTTGTACTGTCTTTGCTGCTCACGCTGCTGGTGCCGCTGATTTCGCGCTATGTTAGTTTTGTCTCGCCGGGGGGCGCCTTTGTGGTGCTGGGGATCATTGTGACCGGGATCATGATCCAAGTCGCCACCCACGGTACTTATACAGAAGTTGGACAGATCGCCGCCACAGGAGACCTGAGCGAGAAGTATTTCCTGAATGCACCTGCGCAGGTCAACCTTGTTGGCCCTTCCCTGAGCTGGACGCAAGGCGCGGCCCTGCTTGCCGGTCTTGCTATCTTGTCGCTGGTCTTCGTTGCACGAATGATGGATGCCGAAGCGCATGCCCGTCGGCTGGGGCTTTTCATGTATGTTTTCATCCTTGGAATGGTCGCGGCCCTGTTTGTTGCAGTGCTGCTTGAATCGGGCAATCTGCCTGTAGGAAGGATGCCATGAGCGACGAAAATCCACGCACTCCGCGTCTGTCGCTGCTGCCGGTTCCCGGCTCTCTTGCGGTGATCTGGCTGAACCTTGGTCTGTCGCTGGTGATTGCGGCCATTGGCCTGGGTGTTGGGTTCGGGCAGGACCTGTTGCCCGCACAACAAGTGATCCTTTTCACCCTGCTGCTGGCCGTTATTTCCTTTCTGGCGCTGAACTATATTGCTGTCGCATTCGAAGAGCGCATCGCTGCAAACCGCGCTAAATCGGATGATGAACATGCCCAAGACAGCAGCCGCGCCCGCGGGCTCTGGCGGGAAAACAGTGTTCTGATCATTGCTATGGTCGCGCTGTTGGTCCTCTATTTGCTGATTACTGCAGGCGTGCCATCATTCCGGTCTATCAATAACCTGATTGGGTTCTTGGTGCTGGAGCTGATCTTTCTGTTTGCCTTCAAGGTCTCAGGGTATTTCGCGGCGGGTCGCTCGGCCTTTATCGGGTTGATTGTTCTGTTTGCACTGGTGATCATCTCGGCCTTTTCGATTGAGGGCTTTTTGTCCGGCGCAAATATCCGCGCGATCCTGCTGTTTGCAGCCTTTTTGGGCATTGCCTGCGTTGGTCAGACACTGGTGGCGCTGATGGGCGGGCTTGATCTGTCAATTCCCTATGTTGTGGGATCATCAAACATTGCGCTGCTATTTCTGATTACGTTGGGCGTGCCATCCTATGTGGCCTTTGGGTTTGTACTCATATTGGGTGGCCTGGTCGGATTGCTGAACGGGGTGATGAGCTATCGTTTGCAGGGGCAGGCGTTGATCGTCACGCTTGGCTCAGGCTTTGCCGTGGCAGGGTTTACCCAGATCATGACCTCGATCGGATCGGAATACGCCGGGAATGTCTTTGGCACCGTGCCGGGGTGGCTGGGCAATCTTGCCGCCATGAACGGCAAGTTCTTCGGATTGCCCGTGCCGCCGACAATCATCATCTGGATCGTGATCGCCATTGTCATGATCACCGGTCTGCGCACCACCGCTTGGGGGCGAAATCTCTATGCTTTGGGCGGTAATCGCCGTTCGGCCAGCCTGATCGGTGTGAGCGAATTCAAATACTGGGTCGGCTGTTATGTCCTGTCCGGTATTTTTGCCGCCCTCACCGGATCACTGCTGTTGGGCTGGTCGGGGGGGGCCTTCATCGGTGTTGGCGATCCGTATCTCTTTACGACACTGGCTGCTGTCGTCATCGGCGGCACGTCCCTGCTGGGAGGAAAAGGCGGTTATGGGTTCACCGTGATCGGCGTGCTGGTGCTTCAGGTCCTGACATCCTTCTTGCTGGGGATCGGGCTTCGTTACGAATGGCAACAATTCATCTTTGGTCTGCTGATCCTGCCGATGGTGGCGCTTTATGGCCGCTCTCCGCATATTCGCGCCACAGTTTAAGGAAACGACATGTTCACTGCCCTCTATTCTTCCAAAGACGTTGTTGCGACCTCTCTGACTGGTATGGCGATGATGAGCATCGCTGTCACCGTCATCTGTTTTCTCAGCCTGAGTTGGTCGAATGAAAAATGGCGTGTGCCCAGCACCCTAAGCGGGGCTGCCTGTCTTGTGACGGCACTGCTTTATGCCGGCGCGGCGGGTTTCTGGCTTTCGTCCGAAGCCGCCAGTGCTGGTGCTCGTTTTTCGGGCTGGTACACGGTGCATCCTTTGCAAGTCGCGGCCGTTTACTTTTACGCCCGTACGCAAGGGGCCGTTCCGTCAGGGGTATTCTGGCGGATCACCGGGGCCGCAGTGCTTATGACCTTTGGGCGCTGGTTGGGCGATGCATCGTTCTTCAACCCAACATTGGGCGCACTGATTTCCATCGGTTTCTGGCTTTATATCCTCGGAGAGATGTATTTCGGGGCTATGGCCGAAGCTGTTCGCAAAAGCGATCGCGCGGTCACTCTGGGGTACTTCTGGATCCGCCTTCTGTTTACCGTTGGCTGGGCCGTCTACCCAATTCTGCATTTCGTTGATGTGGTGATTGGCGTTGGCCAATCTGGCGGTATCATTGTGCTCTACAGCATTTCTGACATCGTTAATCTCATCATCCCGTCTCTCATCGTCGTGGCCGTTGCTGGCCAGGACCGTTACTAACAGCCCGCCCGCCACATCCTAAAGGAGCCCTGCCATGACCGGAGCCGATTTCATCGCAATCATCATACTTCTGGTGATCCTGATCGCCGTTGGTGTTTACCTTTTGCACTGGCTCTATCGCCATTCGTCAAAAGACCAAAGCTTTGTACGCACGGGGTCCGGGGGGGAACGGATCGTCATGGGAGGCGGTGCTTTGGTGATCCCGATTATCCATGACATCACCGTGGTGGCGATGAACGCCATCCCCATCGAGATCCGCAGACAAGGCGAGCAATCCCTGATCACGCGCAACAAGATGCGGGTCGACATCACGACCGAATTTTTGGTCCGGGTGATTGCAACTGACGAGGGTGTCGCCCTTGCCGCGCGCACCCTTGGGTCCCGGACCAGCAACGCCAGTGCCTTAAAAGAGGTGATACAGGGGCGTCTGATAGATGCCATCGGTAACGTCGCGGCGTCGATGACAATGGATGAGATCCACGAGAACCGTGCCGGGTTCATCAATCAGGTATCTGAACGGGTTGTGCCGGTTCTGGCATCCAACGGGCTGGAGCTTGAAACCGCGGCTCTCACGGCGCTCAATCAAGCGCCGACGTCCGTTTTTGACCCGTCTAACCATTTTGATGCCGAAGGTCTGACCCTGATCGTGCGCGAAACCGAAGAGCGGCGTAAACTTCGCAATGAGATTGAGAATGAAACCCGCGTGCAGATCAAGACCCGCGATTTTGAGGCCGAGCAAAAGGTGATCGAAATCGACCGTGAGCTGGAACTGGTCCGCCTGGATCAGACCCGTGACATCGAAGCACGTCGTTCGCAACAGATGGCTGCCATTGAAACAGAACGCGCAAGTTCGCAACTTGCTGTTACGCAAGCCCGCACAAAGGCCGAAGAAGAGGCCGAAAAAGTGCAGATCGCCAAATCTCGCGCCATTGACGAAGAGCGCATCCGCACCGAAACACAAATCAAGGCCATTGGTATCGAAGGCCAGAGAAACACCGAATTGGCGGAAATTGACTCCAGGACACGGCTGGAAACGCAACGCATTCAGACGCATCAAAAGGTCGAGGCCGAACGTATTGCAGGTGAGCATGAGATACGCGAAGCTCAGATCAAATCACGGCTGGATGTCACCAATTTCGAGACCAAAAGCGAGGGCGAGATCGAACATGCGCGCCTTGCCGTGCAGCAACAGATCGAAGAAGCCCGCATCACCACCGAAGAAGCGGTTGAGCTTGCCGGCATCGGACGCGACCGGGCGTTGCGTGTCTCAGAAGAACAGGCCCGCGCCGAAACTGAACGCGCAACCCTTGCCAAGAAGTTGAGTGTCGAAAGCGAGCGCCTTCAAATCGAAGAAGAGATCGAAGCACGCGATATTCAGCGTCAACACAAGATCAAGCTGGCCGAAACCGCCAGCTATCGCGAGATCGAAGACACTCGCATCGTCGCTGACCGCGAGGTTGAGGAACTGCGTGTCGCGGCCCGGAAATACATCGAACGCTTTGAGATCGAGCAGGAGATGGAAACCGATCTTGCTGAGAAGGAACGCCTGATCGCTGTGGTCAACAAGGCCATTGACGAGGCCGTCGTTCGCACGAAGGAAGCCGAGGCGCTCAAGGCGCTTGCCAAGACCGAAGAGATGGTCGAAAGCGCCCGTCACGAGGAAAAAGCCAAGCGCGCCAAGGCGATTGATGTCATCAACGCCGAAGCCAACGCCGAGCGCGACACAATTCGCCTGATCAAGCAGGCCGAGGCGGAAAAAACCGCCAGCGAAAGCCGTGCCGAAGGCGAGATGGCCGAGGCCAAAGCCGCAGAGTATCGCTATAGCGTTGATGCTGAGGGCAACAGCAAGCTGAACGAAGCAGAAAACCTGCGCAGTGAAGATGCACGCCGCAGCGCAGTCATCGAAGGCGTTGTCAGTCGTCTGCCCGAAATCATCCGCGAGCAGGTCAAGCCAATGGAGAATATTGATTCAATCAAAATCCTTCAGGTCGACGGTCTGCCTGGCCTCAACAGCCCTTCTGACGGCGGTTCCGGTGGTGACGCAGGAGGGGGCGGCAGTGTGTCCGACCAAGTGGTGAATTCAGCGATGAAGTACCGCACTCAGGTCGCATTCGTTGATGGGCTGATGGAAGAAATCGGCCTGCCTCTGAAAAACCTCGGTGGTGCAGGTGGGATGCAATTCAAGAACTTCCCACCCAAACCAGACGAGGGTGAAGGAAGCGAAGATTAAGCACAAGCAGGCGATTAAAGTATCATGACTGACCCGACCCCCATTGACCGGCTGAGCCGTCACGCGCTGGTGATGGCGCTCTGGACCCCTGCGGGATTTGTCGCCGTCGCCCTGTTGCACATGGGGTTGACCGGTGGCGGCCCTTGGTGGATCGCGGCAGGTATGGCCATGATATTGGCGGCTTTTGTTGGTCACATCATCATCAATGTCGCCACCAGCAGCAGCTTTACATCCGGAGAAACCGCGCTTGGTGCATTGAGCTATAGTGCGGCCCTTGTGGCCCTTGTCCTCGGGCGGCTGATTGGCCCGGACGATATGGGCGAAGGTGTGTTTCTGGCCATTGGCGTGGGCTTGGCGGTGATACTGGCGGCGGTGATTGTCTATATGCTGATCGCCTTTGGCCCGCGTGGTGCTTTTGCCCGATTTGACGTGATCCGCGACAACAATTTACGCGCGTCCTCGCGCCTGCAGCATCGGGGGGGGCGCCGGTGACATTCCTGCTTTTGTCTGCGCTTGCGCTGATCTTCTTTTACGGGATTTATTTTGCGGCGCGCACTGCACGATTGGGGCTGGCGCCTGCGCATTTTCTGGATGGCGGTTCGGCTTTGCCCGGTTGGGCTGCGATGTTTTTGCTACCCGGCATTGTCCTTGCTGGGATTGGGATCGACAGACACCTTGGGTTGGTCGCACTTTATGGATTGCAGGCAGGCCATATCGGGATGGGCATGATTCCAGTGGCCATCGCGGCCCTGCTGATCTGGAATCGGATGTGGTATGTCACTCGCATTGCCAACCTGACCACACCCGGCGAGGCGTTGGGGCGCTATTTCGATTCGATCGCGTTGCGCGTTGTTCTCTTGGGGCTGTCGGTGCTTTTTGCGCTGCCTTTCGCAGCCAACATCCTGTCCAATGCCGCCAGTTTGCTGGAAGGTGCAACATCGGGCCTGATCCCACGCATCGCAGGGGTTTGGCTGATGGCGTTGGCCAGTGCATTCGCCGCCATCATCGGCGGTTGGCGCGGCACGGTTCAGACACTTGCAATGTTATCCGTTTTAATCCTGCTTTTTGTCCTGGTAGTAACACTCTTTACAGAAGTGACCGCTCAGTCGCCCGGCTTCCCGATAGCGGCGATGCCGCAGGAAAACGGCATAATGTGGGACAGATTGCCCGGCGTCCTGCAGAATGTTTTTGGCGTTGGCAAAACCGTGCCAGCGGGTGGTATCTTCACGGCGGTGGGTGTCGCCTCAACCTTGTTGTCATTGGTTGGATTGGTGATCAGCCCTGCCGCACTCTACCTTGCTCAGACATCTCGCCATGGCAAAACTCTGGGACTTTCAGCCGTCTGGCTGACGGGGGGCCTTTTGGGCAGCATCCTGATTGTGGGGGTTCCGGTTCTGGCCTTTCGTATGATTGAAGGGCCATTCGCCTTGGCCGAGCTGCTTTATGGGGTGGAGCCGCTGATATCTGTGATGCTGTTGATCGTGATGCTGGCGGGTGCAATTTTGGCGATCAATTTTTTCGTGGTGGGAAGTACCCTATTGGTCCTCCGCGAGGCGGTGTTGCGCTATCTTCTGCCACAGCTGAATACGGTTCAGCAACGACTGGCGGCAAGGATCGCGTTGGGTTTTGCCTTTTTCTTCATGGCATTCATGGCCAGTTTTCTGCCGTTGATTTCGGCTATTCTGGCCAGTGTGACCTTACCCCTGAGCGTACAGCTTTTGCCCGCGATTGCCGGTCTGACCTTTTTGCGTTGGATCAGCCGGGGGGCTGTGCTGGCTGGGCTGACGTTGGGGATGCTGATTGTGGTCTTTACCGAGCCACTGGGGTTGATCCTGTTCGAAGGGTTGTTTGTTGATCTGCCTTGGGGGCGCTGGCCTCTGACCATCCATTCGGCGGCCTGGGGGCTGGTATTCAACTTGCTGCTGGTGTTGCTGGCCTCTGCTGCAACCATGCGCCATCCCCAACGGTATGAACGCGACCGCCTGCACAATGCCATCAAAGAGGCGACTGGCCCCGCGTCGCGGGGTCTTGGTGCGATGGGCGGGTTTTTTATCATCTGGTCGTTTCTGGCATATGGGCCGGGGGCTGTGCTGGGCAATACGTTCTTCAGCGATCCAATTTTTACAACGCTCATGCCCGTGCTGGGGGTGCCATCACTTTGGATTTGGCAAATCCTGTTTTGGCTGATCGGGGTGCCACTGATCTGGCTTCTGGCCAATCTCGCCGGATTTGGCAGTGTGTCGCAGGACCGTATCAAGCCCATCACGCTGGGCCCGCCGCCGGGCCAGAAACCACCTGGTTGGCTGGCAGAAAGCCTGCGGCGGATAACGTAACCAACAAAGGAATTTTGCCATGAAAACGTATCAGCATTTCATCAACGGGGCCTATGTTGATCCCGAAGGCGGTGAATGGATCGACAGCGATGATCCGTATCAGGGCAAACCCTGGGCCAAAATCCCACGAGGTACGAACGCCGATGTGGACAAGGCCGTTGCCGCCGCGAAAGCTGCTATGACCGAGGGTCCGTTTGCGACGATGTCGGCAACCCAACGCGGCAAACTTCTGCGCAACCTTGGCGATCTGCTTGTCAAACACGGGGAAAGGCTGGCCGAGGTTGAGGTCCGGGACAATGGCAAATTGCTGGCCGAGATGTCGGGGCAACTGAAGTACCAGCCCGAGAGCTGGTACTACTACGCGGGGCTTGCCGACAAGATAGAAGGCAGCGTCGTGCCAGTGGACAAGCCAGACCATCTGGTGTTCACGAACCATGAGCCGATTGGCGTGGTGGGGGCACTGACCGCTTGGAATTCACCTTTGCTCTTTGTCGCATGGAAGGTGGCCCCGGCCATCGCTGCGGGGTGTTCGGTTGTGTTGAAGCCGTCTGAATTTGCTTCTGCCTCAACTCTGGAATTCGCGGCACTCACCGCCGAGGCCGGGTTCCCGCCCGGTGTTTTCAACGTTGTTACCGGGCTAGGCCACGAGACCGGTGCGGCGATGGTTGATCACCCTGACATCGCCAAGATCACCTTTACCGGATCGGATGCCACCGGTGCGCAGATTTATGCCGCAGCGGCAAAACGCATGAAACGCGTATCGCTTGAGCTGGGGGGGAAATCACCCAACATCATCTTCGACGACGCCAATATTGATGCGGCCGTTTCCGGTGCGGTTTCGGGTATTTTTGCCGCCACTGGGCAGACCTGTATCGCGGGATCACGGCTTTTGGTTCAAAACTCGGTAAAAGACGAGGTCATCGAAAAGCTGGTCGCTATCGCCAAGTCCGCTCAGATTGGGGATCCGATGAAGGCCGATACCAATATAGGCCCGGTTACAACCCGCCCACAATATGAGAAAATTCTGAGCTACATCGAGGTTGCGAAATCCGATGGAGCAACTTTGCTGCACGGCGGCAAACCGGCCAGCGGACCGGGGTTGACGGGCGACCAGTTCATCGAACCAACGATCTTTTGCGATGTGACCAACGACATGCGCATTGCACAGGAAGAAGTGTTCGGCCCTGTCTTGTCAGTGATCGGTTTCGATCAGGAAGAAGACGCCATCCGTATTGGTAATGATGTGATTTATGGGCTGGCGGCAGGTATCTGGACCCGTGACATTGGTCGCGCCGTGCGGATGAGCCGCGCGCTGAAGGTCGGCACTGTCTGGATCAACACCTACCGAGCAATTAGCTATATGGTGCCTTTCGGGGGCATGAAGAATTCAGGCATCGGGCGCGAAAACGGAATCGAAGCGATCCACGAATTTCTCGAGACCAAATCCACCTGGATCAACACGTCGGACGACTATCCGTCCAACCCTTTCATCATGCGCTAAGACAGGTCGCGCCGCGGCTTAATCGCTCATATCAATGACCAGACGGATCGCCTGACCTGCGTGCAGGCGATCGAAGCCTTCGTTGATATCTTCCAGGCGGATCTTCTCGGTCATCAGTTTTTGCACCGGCATTCGCCCTTGGGCATGCAGTGCAAGGAAACGCGGAATGTCACGACTGGGAACGCCCGAGCCAAGGTAAGATCCCTTGAGAGTTCGCTCTTCTGCGGTCAGCCCTACAGCGGGCAGCTCAAGCACGGCTTTTGGATTAGGCAGGCCCGCTGTGATGGTTGTTCCACCGCGGTGCGTGGCATCATAGGCGAAACGTAACGCGGATACATTGCCGGTGAAATCCAGCGCAGTATCGACGCCGCCCCCCGTCAGGTCGCGCAATTCCTCGAGTGCGCCTTCTTTCGAGCTGTCGATCAGGTGGGTCGCCCCCAATTCCTGCGCGATCTTCAGTTTTTCAGGTAAAATATCCACCGCAACGATCTTTTCGGCCCCAGCAACCCGTGCGGCCATGACCGCCGCCAGGCCGACACCGCCAAGACCTACCACTGCGGTTGTACATCCAGGACAGACATCACCGGTGTTAAACACAGCCCCCGCTCCGGTCAGCACCGCACATCCCATCAGTGCCGCCAGATCAAGAGGGATAGATGGGTCGATCTTCACCAGTGAATTCTGTGACACCGTGGCATGTGTCGCAAAACACGAAACACCGGTCATATGGTACAGCATCTCACCATCACGGCTCAGCCGGGAGCCGCCGCCAATCAGCATCCCTTGTCCGTTTGCGGCAGCGCCAGGTTCACACAAGGCCGGACGCCCCGCGCGACAAGGTCCGCAAGACCCGCAACTGGGCACAAATACACTGATCACATGATCGCCGGTCTGAAACCGTTCCACATCCGGGCCCACCTCCTGGATGATGCCGGCACTTTCGTGGCCCAATACCATTGGCATCTGGCGAGGCCGGTCGCCGTTGATCACCGACAGGTCAGAATGGCAAAGCCCGGCGGCCACGATCTTGATTAGAACCTCGCCGGACCGCGGGCCTTCCAGATCTACCTCGCTGATCGACATCGGCTTGGTTTTCGCATAGGGACCGGGTCGGCCAATTTCCTCAAGTACGGCGGCCTTAATTTTCATCAGAAGTATCCTTTGGTGATCTGCGTGTATAATTCTCCTGGATATGATCGTCCCTTTTCCAATCAGGTCAATCGAAAACTGCTGAGATTTACGTTTCTCCACATGTTTCTGGAGCCGTGCTGCCAAGTAGCCGAAACCTGATGTAAATTTCGGCGCACAACATAAAAATGAATGGCACGAGATCCGATAGCCCCCAGCAATTCCCACTCAAAAGTCGTAAGTCAGGGTAGCCTTCCCTGAGGCCCTCGAATATGATTGCAATGCAATTCATAAATGAGGGATTAGCCCCTGAAAAACGATCATTGTGAAGGGTAAGCTGATCCGGAAATGCCTGTTTTCATTCCGGTTCGGCGGTGCTCAACAATTTTCAAACCAACAAGGACATCAATAGAATGCGCATCAAAGACAAAGTCGCCATCATCACTGGCGCAGGATCAGGTTTTGGCGAGGGTATCGCGGTACGTTTTGCGGCAGAAGGCGCAAAGGTTGTAATCGCTGACATCAATGGCGACGCCGCTGAGCGGGTGGCAAATCAAATCGGTGATGCTGCTGTGGCCATCAAAACCGATGTTACAAATGCCGCTGATGTGGCTGCGATGATTGATTTGGCCGAACAGAAGTTTGGCCGCCTTGATATCCTGATCAACAATGC
>DFBW01000156.1:20000-21645 GCA_002366775.1 Roseovarius sp. UBA3070
AACACCAAGGCTATTTATCTTGCGGCGCGCGCCGGTGTGCCGGTTCTGAAGAAATACGGTGGTGGTACGATCATTAACGTGGCCTCCATTGGCGCGTTGCGTCCGCGCCCCGGTCTGGTTTGGTACAATGGCTCTAAGGGCGCGGCACTGAATATGACCAAAGGCATGGCCGTTGAACTGGCCCCTGATAAAATCCGGGTGAACGCACTTTGTCCGGTTCTGGCTGAGACTGGGTTGCTGGAGGAATTCATGGGTGTCGAAGACACGCCTGAAAACCGCAGCGCGTTCCTTGCTACGATCCCGCTGGGCCGTTTGGGTCGGCCATCGGATGTGGCAGGTGCTGCGCTCTATCTGTGCTCGGACGACGCGGAGTTTATCACTGGCGTTTCTCTGGAAGTTGACGGTGGCCGTGGGGTGTAAATCATCCGCCTGGCGGTGATGTTTATGTCTGATTTCCACTTTCGTGGCGCAACGTCGAGGCCCCCCGTTCTATGAACGAGGGGCCGAGGTGAGCCACGAGCCGGTGGCGGTGTCAACAGGATGAAATATCCGTCAAGATTGATGCTAACAGCACCACCTGTGGCGTGCTGTCGCTCTCTGCGAGTGGCGCGGTCTCGGCGTGGAATAAGGGCAGGGGTCTTGCCCATTCGCAGGCGGGTTCACATTCGTCTGGCAGCGCCAGAATAACCGTTCTCAGGTCTACTCTGGATCATTGCCTTTTGGCTCCATCCGAAGCCGGGAGGAATAGCTGAATTTCTCACCAGGGTACAAGTTCACAGCCACTTCCAGGATCTCGCCTTTGGCTGATAGATATTTTCGCACTACGAACAGACCCGTCGAACCAGATTCTACCTTCAGTTTTTCGGACTGATCACCCGTGATCAAAGTTGCGCTCACCTGCTGTACGACCTCGGCGACCGCGACGCCGTATTTCTGTTCAATCATTGCATAAATGGGAATCTCGGGGTGCGTTTGATCCCCGATCGCGCTTCGATATGCCAGCGGTAAGTAAATATCTGTGATGGCCACGAGCGACGTGCCATCCTCGTGAAACCGGCCGCCATGAATATGCTGCCAGACCTGTCCCGGTTTGCATTCCAGAAGTTCTGTCAATTTTTCGTCGGCGACGATTTCTTTGCGTTCCGTGATCACCAAACGGATATCGCGCACGCGCTGAAAAAGATCCGAAACGCCCTCGCTGGTATTCCCATACCGAGAAGCGGGCTGGGCCGCCTGAACCCGAGTCCCAACACCTGCCTGACGCGTAAGCAAACCCATGTCACACAATCTTCGGATTGCCTCTCGTACTGTGTGACGGCTTACGTTGAATTGTTTGCACAGTTCAAGTTCGGTTGGGATCAGGTCGCCAACCGGGTAGCGGCCTGTCGAAATATCATCCATCAACGACTGCGCCAGCATCAGATAGCGTGGCTGGCTACTCGCCAAAAGAGGGGATGGTGTATTGCCCATTTTTAACTGTCCGCGTACATTTTTTAATCCACTCATCGTGACCGCGAAACCCTGGATTCCGGCAAGAACCGGCAGGTGTCGGTTGCGGGCCTTGATGTTCCTCTGGTAGCGCGCTGTCAAGTGTATGAAGGAAATTCGATCCAATGTGGGACGCTTCTTGGCGCGTCCGGGGGCG
>DFBW01000150.1:0-226 GCA_002366775.1 Roseovarius sp. UBA3070
CGAATGCTTGCCCGAGCAGTTGTTGTGATATTGGCACGGGCTTTGGTCGGCACGGATCAGGGCATCACGGGCGGGAATATCATCGGGCACTTGGGTGCCACAGCGGAAATCAGCGTCGCTGAGGCCCAGGTGCTTTAGCCAGTCCTGCACGCGGCTGGTGTGGATATCCGCCGCATTATGCGAGGCACAAGCAAGTGCGAGGTGTTCAGAGTTCAGCCCATGGGCG
>DFBW01000150.1:361-4806 GCA_002366775.1 Roseovarius sp. UBA3070
TCGACCAAAGGAACGGGATTTGTCATCTTTGTGATCTCTCTAACCGGGAACTGTGCGGATTATTGCCAATTCTGTCTTTCACATCTCGCGTGTTTCAGTCTAATATTGCAATGTCGAGTAAGAAACGGCCGCGATCAATGAAAATCCGTTAAAGGATGCACGCGGTCCATTTAAATTGAGGCTAGGACAGCTTGGAGGCTGGACACATGGTATCATGGTTTACACGCGGATTGGCGGGGGCTGTTGTGGCTCTGGCGGCGTCTGGCGTATCTGCACAGGAAGAAAGCACCAATCAGGTGGCGGCAAAAACCGCCTGGAGTGTTTTTGAAGACAAAAGCCCACGCGAATGCTGGGCGGTGTCATCGCCAACCGAGACGATCAACAAGAAAGACGGTCGTGTTGTTGCGGTGCGTCGAGGCGATATTCTGTTGATGACCTTCTATCGGCCGGGGGCAGGTGTGCAGGGGCAATTGGCCTTTACGGGCGGTTATCCTTTTGCTGGCGGGTCCACGGTTAATCTGGACATCAGCGGCAATAAATTTGAGCTGTTTACCGAAGGTGAATGGGCCTGGCCTGCGTCGGCTGCGGATGATGCGAAAATCATTGCATCGCTAAAGCGTGGGGCGGATGCCACACTGACAGCGCGGTCCTCACGCGGGACGCAAACGTCTGATCGGTTTTCGCTGATGGGCTATACCGCTGCGGTGGAAGAGGCCGAGAAGCGCTGTAAATAGGGCAGACCTATCTATCTTTAAGCACTCGCTTTATGCGCAACAGCCCGGTTAACAGGCCTGCAAGGCCCCGGGTCATCGTCAGCCCCCCTGCATGGGCTGGCGATATGGCTATTGGATGCGCAACGCTCATTCTGAGAGCAGGGTTGCTGAGATAAAGTGCTTTGGAATTATGGCTGGAATCGCCACCCCGGGGGCTGACGATGGTCCGGCTACTGGACCACTATCCGCGAGGTGCTGCGGCCCGGCGCAGCCGGTCATTGATTGCGCGGCCCAGGCCCGTTTCGGGGATGGGTGACACGGCAATGGTGCCAGCCCCAAGCGCATCCAGCGCATGCAAATGGCCAAACAGGTTGGCCGCCGCTTCGACCAGATCGCCAGCGCGCGACAGGTTCAGATCACACTCTGTTGGCCCAAAGCCAAGCAACACCTCACCATCATGGCGCGACGTCGCATTCAGCCGCACCTGCGCGCCGGGGGCATAGTGTGATGCCATTTGGCCCGGAGCAGTCAAAGCGTCGCTATCATGATCGGCCAATGGCGCGCCAAGCGCTTGGGCAATTGCTTCGCTTGGCACCCCGCCGGGGCGCAGTAGGGTGGGCGTATCGGCCAGGCCAACAATCGTTGATTCCAACCCCACATCACAGGCACCGCCATCCAGAATGGCGTCAATCAGCCCGGTCAGGCCCTGGCTGACATGGGCTGCTGTGGTTGGGCTGATCTGGCCCGAAGGATTGGCCGACGGCGCCGCGATTGGCCCGTCAAATGCCGCCAGCAGCGCCTGGGCCACAGGATGTGTCGGCAGGCGAATGGCAAGCGTTGACAGCCCTGCGGTGACCAAAGGTGACAGCCCGTGCCCTTGGCGCAATGGCATCACCAGCGTCAGCGGGCCGGGCCAGAAGGCTGAGGCAAGGATGTTGGCTGTGTCTGACCATTCGACCAATTTTTTGGCAGCATCAACCGAAGGCAGATGCACTATCAGCGGGTTGAAGTGGGGGCGGCTTTTGGCCTCAAATATCCGGGCCACGGCACGATCATTGCGCGCATCCGCGCCCAGCCCGTAAACCGTTTCAGTCGGAAAGGCGACCAGAGCACCGCTGCGCAATATGTCTGCGGCGCGTTCAAAGCCCGGAGTGTCAGGATGAAGCATTTCTGTAGGGTTTTGCATTTATTAAGTCTGACGCGGCGTTTCTGTTGCTGGTAGGAGAGGTTCATTTACTTTAGACCATGGATGGACTGCATAGAAGGGTCGGGCGCCAAAGCCAACGCTAAAGCCAAACCGCCCCTTAAAGATATAAATCAGGAGAGCACGCATGACATATCGCGCGCCAGTGGACGAATTTCAGTTTTTGTTTGAGCATGTGATCAAGCTGGACCAAGTGGCAGGAACGGACCGATTTGGCGAAGCCACCCCAGATATGGCTGCCGCGATCCTGACTGAAGCGGGTCGCATGTGCGAAGATGTGTTGGCCCCGTTGCAACGAAATGGCGATACTGACCCTGCCTTTCTGGAAAACGGTGTTGTGCGAACCAGCCCTGGATTTAGCGATGGGTATAAGGCGATTGCGTCAGGTGGCTGGGTGTCGATTGGCGCCAGTCCTGATAATGGCGGCATGGGCCTGCCCATCACGCTGACCACAGCCGTGAACGAAATGATGAGCAGTGCATGCCTGAGCCTGCAATTGAACCCGCTGATGACCCAAGGCCAGATCGAGGCGTTGGAACATCACGCCAGTGACGAGATCAAACGTGTGTATCTGCCCAATCTGGTCAGCGGTGCATGGTCGGGCACGATGAACCTGACCGAATCACAGGCGGGCAGTGATGTGGGGGCATTGCGCTCTCGGGCGGAGCCGAACGGGGATGGCAGCTATGCGGTGTCCGGGCAAAAGATATACATCAGCTGGGGCGATAATGATTTCACCCAGAACGTGTGCCATCTGGTGTTGGCGCGCCTGCCCGGTGCGGGGCCGGGTACCAAGGGGATAAGCCTGTTTATTGTGCCTAAGTTTATTCCAGATGCGGATGGCAACCCCGGCAAGGCCAACAGCCTGAAGGTGGTCAGCCTTGAACATAAGATGGGCCTGCATGGCAGCCCGACTGCAGTTATGCAGTTTGATGGCGCGCAGGGCTGGCTGATCGGCGAGGAGAACGACGGGATGCGGTGCATGTTCACCATGATGAACAACGCCCGCCTTGGCGTGGGTGTGCAAGGCATCGGCGTGGCCGAAGGTGCACTGCAACACGCGCTGGCATATGCGATGGAACGCAAGCAGGGTCGCACACCAGTTAGTGATGGGGCGGGCACAATCCTGGATCATGCGGATGTGCGCCGGATGCTGGCCTCAATGAAGGCCGATACCTTTGCGGCGCGCGCGATTGCGCTGGCCAATGCAGTGGCGATTGATATGGCGCAGGCCACTGGCGGGGCGGATTGGGCCGCACGCGCGGCCTTATTGACGCCAATTACCAAAGCCTTTGGCACAGACACCGGCATCGCAGTGTCTGATATGGGTGTGCAGGTGCATGGCGGTATGGGGTATATTGAGGAAACAGGTGCCGCCCAATACAACCGCGATGTGCGTGTCACGGCGATTTATGAAGGCACCAATGGCATTCAGTCGATGGACTTGGTGGGCCGCAAGCTGATGGACGGCGGTGATGCGGCCTTTGCCATTCTGGACGAGGTTGAGGTACAAGCAGAGCACGCCCGCGCGAGCATGCCCGATCTGGCCGAGCCAGTGTGGCTGGCAACTGAAAGCCTGCGTGAAGCCACCGAGTGGATGATCAAGCAGACCGACATGACCCAGCGCTTTGTCGGCTCTGTGCCGTTTCTGCGGGCCTTTGCCCGTGTGCTGGGCGCACATTTTCATCTGACAGCGGCCCTGGCCGAAGGGGACAATGGCGCGCGTACCAAACTGGCGCGGTTTTATATTCTGCGCTTACTGCCCGAGCACGCTGGCCTGTTGGTGCAGGCCACCGCCGGGGCGGGCGATCTTTATGCCCTAAGCGCTGATGAGTTGGGCGCATGATGGACGGTGCAGTGATGCCAATGCGTTTTCCCTGGCCCGAGCCGCCCGCCAGTGGCGAAGCCATCGAGGTGGCGAAAGGTGTTTTGTGGATCAGGCTGCCGCTGCCGATGGTGCTGGATCATGTGAATATCTATGCGCTGGATGAGGGCGATAGCTGGTCAATCGTGGATACGGGCATGCATTCCCAACGCTCGGTTGAGTTGTGGGAAAGCGTGCTGGCAGGACCGCTGCAAGGTAAGCCGGTCAGCCGCGTTGTTCTGACCCACCATCACCCAGATCATGTGGGCATGGCTGGCTGGTTGATGGCGCGCTTTGGGGCTGAGTTGGTGACGACACGCACCGCCTGGCTTATGGCGCGTATGTTGATCCTGGATCAGGAAGAACATACCACCGAAGAGTTGCTGCAATATTGGCGCCGGGCGGGTATGGATACCGAGATCTACGAGGCACGCAAAAACGAACGGCCCTATAATTTTGCCGATGTCTGTCATCCTTTGCCTGTGGGTTACACCCGATTGATGCAAGATGATGTGTTTCATGCCGCAGGGCGGACATGGGACGTACATATCGGCAATGGCCACGCACCCGAGCATCTGACGCTGTGGAGTCGCGACGACAATCTGGTGATTGCGGGCGATCAGATCATCAGTTCGATCAGCCCTAACATCGGCGTTTATGCGAC
>DFBW01000150.1:4926-5647 GCA_002366775.1 Roseovarius sp. UBA3070
TATGGATTGGCCCTTGTGGAAGCAGTTGCGCACCTCAATCATCTGCATCACCTAGGCGAGGTGACAAGGACCATGCGCGAAGATGGCGCCTGGCTGTGGCAGATGAAGGAATAGGCGCGATGGATAATAAGATCGAAACCTCGGCGGAATTGGCCGAAGGCGATGCAATGCCCCCCCGCTGCCACGAAGTGCATTCCAATCCAGAGGACCAGACGCGCTGTCTGGAGGAACGCTCAGCAGCATTGCGCAATGAGCCCTTGGCCCAGAAAAGCCCGGCAGAATGGGCCTATGAGCGGCTGATCCTCTATATTCAGAACTTTGAAGAAACGTTGGACAACGAACATGAGGTGGCCATGGGATATACCGGGGCCGAAGCCGGGGTCATGCGGATTGAGGGCATGGGCTTTTTCGATCCCGATATCATCACCTTTTATGGCAGCGATCCGGCGGGCATCAAAACCCAGCAGATTCAGCATGTCAGCCAGTTGAATGTGATCCTGCGTGCCTTGCCTACTGAGGTGGAAGAAACAGCGCCCAACCGAATTGGGTTTCGGCTGGCGCAGGCATTGGAACATGGCGACGAAGCTGCCAGCTAAAAGCGTTTCTTGAAGAGTTGAATACCATTCACTTTTTGAGAAAAGCAGCAACATTTGTGTGATGACGGGACGATTTTCATCCAATCTGATCAAGATTAAGTGAAAACCGCTCTAGGTGGTGACAG
>DFBW01000150.1:5695-9682 GCA_002366775.1 Roseovarius sp. UBA3070
TGACGTTCAGGAAAAAACCTTTGATGGCTTCATCAAAATGGTTGGCTGGGGCTGCGTTGTCAGCATTGCAACACTGGTGTTTATCGCACTTGTGAACAGCTAAACGCCGACGAGCACGCGGTTTCAGGGATTGTGGGGGAATGTCATGCGTGGCTTGATTGTCGGATTTTTGGCTTTGGTGATGCTGGCAGGCTGTTCGGTTGAATCGGTCTATGCACCCGAAGAGTTTGTGCGCAGCAAAGCCTATCATCACAATGGGCCGACGCGGATCACCCTGTTCACGATGATCAACAATTCCACCGGATCAGGGGCACATACCTCGATGATGATCAACGCCTCACAGCGGGTTATCTGGGATCCGGCAGGGTCGTTCGCCCATAAGTCTATCCCTGAACGCAATGATGTGGTGTTTGGTATCACGCCTATGGTGGCTGATGTTTATACTCGCTATCACGCGCGCGAAACCTTCCATGTGCGCGTGCAGGAACTGGATGTCTCGCCCGAGGTGGCAGAAGGCATTATGCGCGCGGCGATGGAATATGGCGCGGCGCCAAGGGCGCAATGTGCGTTGAGCACGTCCTCTATTCTGGCGCAGTTTTTCCCCGGTAACGTGAAACAGGGATGGTATCCCAAGAAGCTGGCTGATGGGTTTCAGAGTGTTCCGGGCGTCACCAGCCGGACGCTGCGTGAATATGACAGTGATGACAACAGTCGGGTGCTGGAAAACTGGGATCCCAGCCGTCTGCGTGCTGAAAAGAAAGCCGCTGCTGAGTGATTTTTTCAGGCTGTCCGAGACCCCGAACAGCCCTTTTTTTGAACAATGAAATCCAGCCCGGTTAGCGGGTCGCCAGGCCCCGGGGCCATGATCGGATTATTCAGCGTACCAATCGTCAATGATCTGAGCGGCCTGTTGCGCGGTTTCGACAAACTGAAACAGATCGAGATCTTCGGCGCTGATTGTGCCGGCCTCTGACAGGGCTTCCCAATTGATGATCGAACGCCAGAACTTCTCGCCAAACAGCAGGAAGGGCACGCGGTTCATCCGGTCAGTCTGAATCAATGTCAGCGATTCGAACATTTCATCCAATGTGCCGAAGCCACCGGGGAAACAGCAGATTGCCTTGGCGCGCATCAGGAAATGCATTTTGCGAATGGCGAAATAGTGGAAGTTGAAACACAGGCCCGGCGTGACGTATTCATTCGGAGCCTGCTCAAAGGGCAGCACGATATTGAGACCGATGGAATTGCCGCCTGCATCTGCAGCACCGCGGTTGCCAGCCTCCATCACACCCGGCCCGCCGCCGGTGGAGACAACATATTCCTTGCCATAAGTCGCCATGGATTTTTCCGTCATCAGGCGGGTAAATTCTCGGGCTTCATCGTAATAATGTGATAAGTCGGCCAGCGCTTGGGTGCGGGCCTTTTCTTTGTGCTCGGGGTTCGGGATACGCGCGCTGCCGAATAGCACGATGGTGCTTTCGATGCCGCGTTCATTCAGGATCATCTCGGGCTTGAGCAATTCCAGTTGCAGGCGCACCGGGCGCAGTTCTTCGCGGCACAAGAAGTCCGGATCATTGAAGGCCAGCCGATATGCGGGGGCACGGGTTTGCGGCGTGTCTGGCACTTTTTCGGCGGTGCGGCGGTCGCTGCCTGAATCGCGGAATTGGCTGTTGCGGTCGTCTTTCATTACTCATCACGTCCTTGTTGGGGGTTTTGCATTATGGGTATAGGGATTGATAGGAATTGGCCAGACTAAGGGGTGTGAACACATGATGTGGACCGATGAAATTGCGGCTGCCGGGGCACGTATCGCGCCATATGTGCAGCGCACGCCTGTGCTGGTTTCCACAAGCCTGGGTTTGGATTTTCCGGTTGAGATGAAGCTGGAGCAAATGCAGCACACAGGCAGTTTCAAGGCGCGCGGGGCGTTCAACACGTTGTTGTCGCAAGATGTGCCTGAGGCCGGTTTGGTGGCTGCATCCGGTGGCAATCACGGAGCGGCAGTGGCCTATGCTGCCCACACTTTGGGGCACCGCGCCCGGATTTATGTGCCCCAGATTGCCGGACCTGCGAAGATTGATCTGATCAAGCGGCTTGGCGCAGATTTGCAGGTGGTGGAGGGGGTTTATGCCAACGCGCTGGCAGGCGCGAGGCAGTGGGAGGCCGAGACCGGTGCGATCCAGATCCACGCCTATGATGCGCCTGCCACCGTCGCAGGCCAAGGCACTTGCCTGGCTGAATGGGAGGGCCAGGGGCTGGAGGCTGACACGGTGCTGATTGCTGTGGGTGGCGGCGGGCTGATTGCAGGGTCCATGGCCTGGCTTGATGGACGGCGCAAAGTAGTGGCCGTTGAGCCGCAAAACTGTGCGGCCCTCACCCGGGCCTTGCAAGCCGGTGCGCCGGTGGATGTTGACGTATCTGGTGTGGCTGCGAATGCGCTGGGTGCCACACGCATCGGCGACATTTGTTTTGGGCTGGCACAGGCGCAGGGGATTGAAACTGTGACCGTTACAGATGCCGCCATTGTGGATGCGCAAGCCGTTTTGTGGCGAAACCTGCGGCAATTGGTGGAACCGGCAGGTGCTGCTGCCTTGGCTGCATTGCTGAGTGGTGTGTACCGGCCAGACCCCGGTGAAAAGGTCGCGGTGTTGATCTGTGGCGGGAACATTGCGCCTGATCCATTGGGGTGAAGGTACGGGTGGTGGGATAATCCTGCATCCCGTTGCATTGCACTGCGCTTGTCGTCCAAGTATAGGCCAATGCGGTACTTAAACTCTGATCAATGGAAAGCTGACCCCATGTCCAACGCTCAACTGGAAACTGCCATCGAAGCTGCCTGGGAAGCCCGTGACAGCATCACGCCCGCCACAACGGGTGAAACGCGTGAAGCGATTGAAGATACGTTAAACGCGCTGGACAGTGGCAGCCTGCGGGTGGCTGAGCGGCAAGACAGCGGTGATTGGCATGTGAACCAATGGGCCAAGAAGGCCGTGCTGTTGTCGTTCCGTCTGCGCGATATGGATATCATCGAAGGTGGCCCGGACAATGCCGGCTGGTGGGACAAGGTGCCCTCCAAATTTGACGGCTGGGCCGAAAGCCAATGGCGCGATGCGGGGTTCCGTGCTGTGCCTGGTTCTATCGTGCGGCGGTCGGCCCATGTTGCACCGGGTGTGGTGTTGATGCCGTCTTTTGTGAATATCGGGGCCTATGTTGGTGAGGGCTCGATGGTGGATGGTTGGGCCACGGTTGGCAGCTGTGCGCAGATCGGCAAGAATGTGCACCTGTCAGGTGGTGTGGGCATTGGCGGCGTGCTGGAGCCGATGCAAGCCGGACCGACGATCATTGAGGACAACTGCTTTATTGGCGCACGTTCCGAAGTTGTTGAGGGCTGCATCGTGCGCGAGGGCAGTGTGTTGGGGATGGGGGTGTTTATCGGCCAATCCACCAAGATCGTGGACCGCGAAACCGGTGAAGTGATGTATGGCGAGGTGCCGCCCTATTCGGTTGTTGTGGCCGGGTCCATGCCGACCACAAACAACATTTCGCTGTATTGTGCGGTGATTGTGAAGCGGGTGGACGAGCGCACGCGGTCAAAAACCGGGATCAATGAACTGTTGCGGGACTGATTGTAAGGTGGGTTTAAAACCCACCCTACGCAGTTTGGATTTGCCCGGCTTGTCTAGGGTCGTTTAGCTTTTAGCGGGTTTCTCACCCACTGGCCCGTCGGCCTTTTTCCAGCCGGAAAATCCGTCGTCAACATGGCTTACGTGTTGCAAGCCCATATCCTGTGCGGTACGCGCGGACAGGGCTGATCTCCAACCGGAGGCGCAATAGAACACAATGCGATTTCCGGTTTGAAACTGCGGTTTGGCATAGGGGCTATCGGGGTCGATCCAGAATTCCAGCATGCCGCGGGGGCAATGAAAAGCGCCGGGGATCATGCCGTCGCGCTCCAGTTCGCGCGGATCGCGCAGATCAACAAAGGTA
>DFBW01000134.1 GCA_002366775.1 Roseovarius sp. UBA3070
AGTAAATATGACAGCTGTCAGCACACCGCCCACGCAGGGTGTCCAGCCAGCAGCAAAGGCAAACCCAACCACATAGGCTCCGGGGATCGACATGCCTTTCGTCTCACCCGCCTGCATCTGGAACACCCGGTTCAAAAAACCGATGCGCAGCACTCCCAGAAAATGCAGCCCCATCACAAAAACGATCAACGCGGCCACGGCCCGAAACTCGGTCTGAGCGCTGCGGAAAACCTGGCTAAGCCCATATGCGGCCGCCCCCATCAGCACGAACACGGTGATGATCCCCAACGAAAACATCACCGACGCCAGAAATGCACGCCGACGTAAACCCGGTGCCAAAGTGCCATCCGCGCTGATCTGCGAAATCGACGCCCCCGCCATATAACTAAGATAGAACGGCACGATCGGCAGCACGCAAGGCGAGAAGAACACAATCAGCCCTCCCGCCAAAGCACTTAAAATTGAAACATCCAACATCTTGGTAACACCCCTGTGAGTGACCCGTAGCTTGATCTGCTGATACATTCAAGATATTATATGTTTAAGTGCAGCGTCAATGGAACCTCTCATGTATCTTGGTCGATCTCTGTTGATGAGCATGATCCTGACCATCATCACCACATTCCCCGGACACTCCGCCGAATTGGTGATGGTCGAACAAGTCGGCTGCCATTGGTGCGAACGCTGGAATGCCGAGATTTCGCATATCTACCCCAAAACCAGCGAAGGTCGACAAGCGCCATTGCGGCGTGTAGATTTGCGCGATCTGCCGGATGACATTACATTTCGTTCTCCGCCGGTGTTCACACCCAGCTTTGTGCTGGTGCAGGACGGCCAGGAGCTGGCTCGGCTAGAGGGGTACAACGGCGACGAATTCTTTTGGTTCCTTTTGGCACAAATGCTGGAAGATAACGCCAATCAGATTGCAGTACCGCAATGACCAACTCACGCCATTTTCGAATCCCACTTTGGACAATGAATATACTATGAACCTGCCTGTATTGACTTATAATATGTCCGACGCTGAAATGGACAGGATGATGGAGAACGCCTGTGAGGCATCCAATTTCCTTAAGGCGATCAGCCATGAAGGCCGGTTGATGATCCTGTGCCATCTGGCCACCGGTGAAAAGTCCGTGACCGAGTTGGAAGAGTTGCTATCCGCCCGTCAAGCAGCGGTTTCCCAGCAGTTGTCGCGGTTAAGAACAGAAGGTTTGGTGACCCCACGCCGCGATGGCAAGGCGATCTATTACAGACTGACCGACCGACGCGCTGTGCAGATTATTGATGTTGTGTATTCCCTATTCTGCAAGGGTACCTGATCCCAAGACAACCCCAAAGGACGATACACAATGCTGCACGCCCTGCCTGACGCAACGCTGGCCGCCCTGATCGGCGGATTGGGTGGTATTTTGCTGGGCTTGGCAGCGCGTTTGGGGCGGTTTTGTACGCTGGGGGCCATCGAAGATCACCTCTATCAAGGCGATACCACGCGCATACGGATGTGGGGGCTGGCAATTGCCTCGGCCGGGATGATGTCCTTTGGACTGGCGGGGATCGGTGCATTTGATCCAGCCATGTCTGTTTATTATCAGATGGGATTTTCCCCGCTTGCCCATATCCTGGGCGGCCTGCTGTTTGGCTATGGTATGGCCTTGGCCGGCAATTGTGGATTCGGGGCACTGGCCCGCGTGGGTGGAGGTGATCTGCGCGCATTTGTCATTGTCCTGGTCATGGGGGTCACGGCCTATATGATGCTATCGGGGCCGCTGGCGCAGATGCGCCTCAATTTGGTGCAGGCCACCACCTGGCCTGTCTCCACTCAAAGTTATGCCGATCTTTTGGCATCGGCCCTCGGGACATCCCCTGTCGTGGCGGGCTTCGGCTTGGCGTTGATGTTGGGGGTTGCGGCCCTGTGGTCTCGCAGTTTTGTTGCGCGGCCATCGGCAGTGATCTGGGCGCTGGTTGTCGGGCTTGCCGTTGCCAGTGGATGGGCAGGCACCTTTTGGATTGCCCAACATGGTTTTGGCATACAGCCCGTCATCAGCCACACATTTACCGCGCCACTGGGCGAAAGCCTGCTGTTTGTGATGACATCCAGCGCGGGCGGGCTGAGCTTTGGTATCGGATCGGTCGCCGGCGTCTTGATGGGTGCATTCATTGGCAGCCTGTTCAAAGGCCATTTCCGCTGGGAAGCCTGCGATGACCCGCGCGAATTGAAGCGGCAGCTTTGGGGGGCAACCCTGATGGGGTTTGGCGCCGTTCTGGCACTGGGATGCACCATTGGCCAGGGCATTTCTGCTTTTGCAATCATGTCACTAGGGGCACCGCTTACCTTTGCGTCCATTTATCTGGGAGCAGCACTTGGATTGCGCCAGCTCATCACTGGATTTGGGCCACTTTTCAATCGCGGCGAATAATCCCAAACCCGGCTATCTGCTGATCGCCGCTACGTACAATTTTATGGATTTTCAATCATACAACCCCAAGCCATTAAGCACCCGTTGAGATTGCATCGCTAGCTTTAGAGGGTAGATTTGGGAAATTCATATGCGGTCACGCTTCAAAAACCTGTCTGAGAACACGCGCAATGCGTTGCGACAGGTGTTATCTGGACCGCAGGCCCTTGCATTCCTGCCCGCCGCAATCCTCGCGGCTTTCTGGCTGGGCGGGGAACCTTTGTTAATTGTTTTTTCCATCGTGCTGCCGCTTTGCCTTTTGTGCTTCGGATCATATGCACGCACAAGACTACTCAACCTGCTCGGGCGACCGCGACCGCCCGCACCTACAGGATCAGATGTGCTGATTGCTGAATTGGATGCAAAGCTGCGTCAGGCCCGCTCAAACGGGTTGAAATCAGCATGCATCCTTGTCGCAATTGATGATCACGATGAAATTATTGACCGCTTTGGAACGGCCGCCGCACAGAATGTAACTGAATGCACGCTTGAGCGGTTGCAAGCGGCTGTGCGCAGCCGCGACAAGGTGTTTTTGCTGAATGAAAACTGTATTGCCATTGTCATTGCACCTGTACGTCAGCTCGATCTGGATGTTGGCCTCCATATGATCACGCGACTGCAATCAGCCATCGAAGAACCGGTAACCGTGGATGCCACAACAATCTATGTCTCAGCCTCTATCGGGTTTTGTATCAGCACGCAGTTGAAGGAAAAAACAGGCCAATCCATCACCAATTGCGCCACTCTCGCCTTGAATGACGCACAACGACATGCGCCTTCTGCGATCCGGTCTTACTCCCCTGGCATGCGCGCATCACAGACAATGCCCAGCATCCAAAATGATGAAGTGACACGCGCGCTGGAAAACGGCCAAATCCAAGCCTGGTTTCAACCACAAGTCTCGACCAACACAGGCAAAATCACCGGATTTGAGGCATTGGCGCGCTGGATGCATCCCGAGCGAGGCGTCATTTCACCCGCTGAATTTTTGCCCGTGCTGGAAGACAACGCTCAAATGGAACACTTGGGCACAGTGATGCTGCAGCAATCTCTCAGCGCATTGGTTTCGTGGGATCTTCAGGGATTGGATGTGCCACATGTCGGTGTCAATTTCTCACCGGAAGAG
>DFBW01000074.1:0-1783 GCA_002366775.1 Roseovarius sp. UBA3070
TGGACCCACGAAATGGACGGCGATGGTTTGGATGCGGTGGTTATCAACACCTCGGGGTGTGGCACCACGGTCAAGGATTACGGCCACATGTTGCGCGATACGCCCCTGGCAGGTGATGCCACGCGGGTATCGGACATCGCAATGGACATTTCCGAAGTGCTGATGAAACTGGACCTGCCTGAGGGCGCCTCAAAAGGCCTGAAAGTGGCCTATCACGCGGCTTGTTCACTTCAGCATGGTCAGCAGATCAAAACCTTTCCCAAAGACCTGCTGAAACGCGTGGGCTTTGAGGTGGTTGAGCCGGCAGACAGCCATTTGTGTTGTGGATCGGCGGGCACTTACAACCTGATGCAACCGGCAATCTCCAAACAACTCAAAGCGCGTAAACTGCGCACGATCGAGGCCCAAACCCCTGATGTCATCGCCGCTGGCAACATCGGCTGCATGATGCAGATCGCCAGCGGCACGAATATCCCAATGGTGCATACGGTTGAATTGCTGGACTGGGCCACAGGCGGCCCGAAACCCCCTGCTTTGCAGCGCCAATAGGCCAGGCAAACCGCATTTGCCGCAATTTTGCCTCAAAGCCCTGATAGGGGCGAAACCTGAGGCCTAATTAGTATCGGGACAGGTATGCGGCATTTAATTTTGGCGTTGGCACTGATGATGTCAGCTGGTTTTGCCGTTGCTGGCGATTCCGGGCTGACTGAGCTGCAAACCGGCGATGATAGCCGCGGTTGGGAAGCTGTGGGCAGACTCGATATTGACGGGCGCGGGTTTTGCACCGGGGCGTTGATCGCGCCTGATCTGGTGCTAACAGCGGCGCATTGCCTGTTTGACAGTGAAACCGGCGCACGCATAGACCACGGTAAAGTCGAGTTTCTGGCAGGATGGCGCAATGGCCGCGCCTCGGCTTATCGCTGGGTGAAGCGTGCTGTGACACATCCTGACTTCATTTATGAAGGCGAACTGGCGGCGGACCGGGTACGCAATGACGTGGCTTTGCTGGAGTTGCATCACCCGATTAACAACACCTCTGTGGTCCCGTTTGAAACGGATCGCCGACCGCGCAAGGGGCAGGAAATTGGTGTGGTCAGCTATGCGCGTGACCGCTCAGAAGCACCGTCTTTGCAGGAAGTTTGCGCTGTCACGGCGCGCCAACAAGGCGTGTTGATTATGTCCTGTGATGTGAATTTCGGCTCGTCCGGGGCGCCGGTGTTTTCCTTTGAAAGCGGCCAGCCGCGCGTTGTATCCGTGGTATCGGCCATGGCCGAGGTCGACGGCAAGAAGGTCTCGCTGGGCACTCAGTTGGAAGACCCTCTGGAACTGTTGCGCGCCGAATTGGCCGCTGGCAAAGGGGTGTTCCAAGCCCCCGCCCCCAAAATGGCCATCAATGGTGAACGGCGCAAAACCGGCGCAAAGTTCGCCAAGCCGTGATGCGCAGACCCCATACCCTACTGCTTGGTATTCTATGCATTTTCATGGTGGCTGTGGGTGCACCACTGAATGCGGGCAGCAGCCTGTTGCGCCTGACAGACCGTGATGATCTGCTCGGATGGGAGGGCGTGGGCCGTATCGACATCGGCCGCGATACCTATTGCACCGGCGTGCTCATCGCGTCTGATCTGGTGCTAACGGCGGCGCATTGCGTGTTTGACCGGCAAGGGCACCTCAAATCCGCCGAAACGATGCGGTTTCGCGCAGGATTGGCCGACGGGACAGCGATTGCAGAGCAATCCGTGACGCGCATCGCAGCCCACAAAAGCTATGACCCGAACCAAAC
>DFBW01000074.1:1823-2124 GCA_002366775.1 Roseovarius sp. UBA3070
ATTCCCACATCACAAGCCGATCCGTTCATTCTGCAAAAGCGGACGAATGAAGGCCAAGAGGTGAGTGTCCTATCCTATGGCCGGGGCCGGGATCAGGCGCTGTCATGGCAACGCGAATGTTCGGTGCTGGGCCGTGGTAAGGGGTTGATCGCTTTTGATTGCAATGTGACTTTTGGGTCATCTGGTGCACCGGTCTTTGTGCGCGAAAACGGCAGGGCGCGTATTCTGACCCTGATCAGCGGGGGCGGATCCTCAGCGGCCTATGGCATGGATTTACCGCCTTTGGTGGATCAGTTGAAAC
>DFBW01000074.1:2181-2688 GCA_002366775.1 Roseovarius sp. UBA3070
CCCTGAGGGCTTGAAACTCAATTCACGACATCCCAAGTAAATAAGGCGCGGCGCTGATCATCAGGCCGGGCTTCAAGGGCCTGTCCTGTGATGGGAGGGTTGCAATATCTGTTATCGCTCAATGGAGGATGACCCATGCGAAACTTTGATCTGGCACCGCTTTACCGTGCCACTGTCGGCTTTGACCAAATTGCAGATATGATGGACCGAGTACTGTCCAGCGATGTCGCCCAGCCGACTTACCCACCTTATAACATCGAAAAAACTGCGGATGATGCCTATCGTATTTCCATCGCCGTTGCTGGTTTTTGTGACGCAGACCTTGGCGTTGAAGTGCGCGACGGGCGAATAAAAAAAGTGCTGAATTTACTTTATACAACCTCCTCGGGCAAAGAGTCAGAACATTTTCGTTGAATGGACTTTCTGCTGGTAAGAATACTATTAAGTTACAAACCAAAAATCTCTCGAGCGGTATTTATTTTCTCAGGCTGGAAGACAAACAGATGA
>DFBW01000210.1:0-4558 GCA_002366775.1 Roseovarius sp. UBA3070
CCTGGGTACACCAGTGTGGTCAAGATCTGCTCTGCTCTGGGGTTGACCCCTAATCAGATCGCCGGGCTGGATGATCAGATTACCCTTGCAGGGACAGATGTGGATGCGCGTGTGGTCTCTGCCCATGCTGATCGTATCCTTTCCGCTGTCACCAAAGAGGCGCACCGAAAGCTGGCCACACGTGGTGCACAACCGCTTTTGGATGATGTGCTCAGCTGGTGGTATCAACAGGGCGGTTTGCTGGCGAATTTTGACATGCTGTCCGAGCATGTGGACCTGTACCGCGCCCCCAAATCAAATGCCCGCACACCTGACCCCTACAAAATTGGCCACCAAAGCCTGGCAACCCGTTCGTTCGGGGTCAATTCAACCGAACATCTGCGGTATCTGTTTTCCACCTTCGACAGCAAACTGTCGCAAGAGGTGGCGATGTCCCATGTGAACACCCTCAAAGGCGATCCTCACCTGTCCATTCAAGAGATTGACGTCACCCTGCCCGGTCACAGCTTTCCGTTGCGCTTTGTCTATAAACGCCTGCTGCTGCCGGTGAAGGATACAGGCGGCAATGGCTATGTGCTGAATTACTCACAAGCCCTCGAGTGACCCTGCATAATGCTGCATTATATGGTCCAGATGCAGGGTCGGCACTGCCACCAGCCATTCTGAATCGCCACGCCCTTCAGGGACAGGCTCGGCCCATTTGGCCACACCCGGCAACTGCACGGAAAACCCATAGGTGGTGGCAAACCCGCGTTTGACATCACGATCACGCATCATCGCATAAACCCAGTCCACCGGCCATTTGATGGCAATACAGCATTGCAACAGAATCATAAAATACCGCAGCTTTTGTCGGGATCCGCGATGATCCGGGTGCACGAACAACTCCCCGATATAGGCCAATCGACCATGAAAGCCAGGGGGCAGCGCATCGGTGAACTCCAGCAACGTCTCACCTGAGTCATGGGGATACTGGCGGCGCATGGTGCGGATCATATAGGCACCCATGTTTTCGCGGCCGATATTGTCGTACCGCGTGGCAACGGCGCTGACATAGTGACCGTTTTCTTTCATAAACAGCCAAAACCCGGATTCTTCGGTGAAGTCGTTAAAGCCGGACGAGAGTTTCGCCGTTTGGCTTTGCTTGCCCATGTCCTCAATAAGGGATTCCGCATGGGCAAAATCCGAGATCATTTCAACCTCACACCCCTTCTGAGCAAGGGCTGTGGTACATTCACCCCCCACCTTTATTACGTCTAAAGAGTTAGCCATCCGCACATCCAATCACCCTAGCGCCCCCCTCAAGACTCAGAAACTCAATAAAATTTTACACACCAGGCTCAGACGTAACCGGTTTAGAATACGAAGGAAAAGGGGTGCATTGATTAGAAACAGTCTATTTCCTCTGTCACAGGCGTCGTTGTACCGCCAACATGCAACCCTAGATTGCAACTGACCTGAGAAAGGGAATGCGATCTCCTATAGCCCACATCCAACTCAACTTGTGTCGGCCAAAATTAAGAGGACCGAAAGGCTCATGCGCAGGCCATATGTGGCTCTCATAGACATCACACGTCAGTCGGGCCACCCTCGCGCGGCATCACTGCAATTCTCAAATGGGATATATGGTGGGTGATGAGAGACTCGAACTCCCGACATCTTCGGTGTAAACGAAGCGCTCTACCAACTGAGCTAATCACCCGCTCCGGGCGTATTAGACAAGCGCGCGGAACTTCGCAAGAGGGCAAATGCGAGAAGTTAAAACGTTTCGCAAAAACCTGAATGGCCCTTTCAGATGAAATACAACGAAACGTTCATTTATCTCGCATTATTTCCAATACTTATGCCATCCGGCCAAAGCCAAAACCGCTAGTTGTCCGGTTCACGCAGGCAGGTTTCCACCCCGTTTTCCACAAAATAAATGCAGCCCTGCTCGCGGGTCTGCATCGCCATATCATCGTAAGCCATCCCTTGGGCCAGCCCGCGCATCATCAGGCTGGTGATGCCGTGAGTGATGGCCACCGTGGGCCCGCGCATGTCGTCCAGAAAGGTCTGACATCGGGTGCGTAGCTGTTCTTCGGTTTCGCCACCGGGGGCCTTGGTGAACAGATCAAACTCGTTGTTCAAACTCAGCTCTTGTGTGAAGCGGTCGTAAATCTCGGGGCGCAGCATGCCTTCCCAGTCGCCCGCCGAAACCTCTTGCAGGCGCGCATCCAGCGTCATCGCTTTGGAAATACCGCGCAACGCGATTGTCGCCGTGGCGCGTGTACGCCCCAGCGGGCTACAGATGATTTTTGCGCTGGGATGCGCTTGCATCAAAGGTTGCAGCAAACGGCCCTGTGCTGCGGCCTGCGCTCTGCCCTTATTGGTCAACGGAGAATCCTTGCGCCCCTGCACGCGCTTTTCTACGTTCCACTCGGTCTCGCCGTGGCGCAGGATCAACAATAGGGGCAAGTTCATTTCGGATTATCCGCCCATCAAGACATGTAGGTTGGTGAGGGGTGAGGTGAGTAACCCCAAGACATCATCGAGATGACGATGCGTCTATTCCCCAAGCCAATCGCGCGGCATCGCAAGATCTTTGCTCACTCAGCGGCGGCGGCAATTGTTGCGCCGATATCACCCGATGCCTTGTGATTGCCTTTGCTTTGGCGGATTTTGGCGACGATAATGCGGGCGTTGGGCGTTTCTTTGGTGCGGTTTAACTTTAGCTTACCCATGGGCTGCAAGTTAAACTCGCGCCCATCTGCCAGCGCGTCGCCCAAAACTTCCAACATCGCTTCAACCACGGGTTTTGCGTCTTTCTTCTTGGCTCCGGACAGGCGCACAACCTTCTCGATCAGTTCCTGCTTCTTCAATTCCGGGCCGGGCAATCCTGGCGTTGCCTCATCCGCCTTAGTCGATTTTGTCGTCATCACGGGCTTGGGGTTCATCATTGCTCTGGGCGCCACTTCGGTGGGCGACGGCACCTTCTTGATTGGTGATTTCGCCTTGGCGGGCGCTTTGGGGGCGGCGCCTGTGGTCTTTTTGCTCGATGTGGGGGACATGCTCTGCCTCTTTCCAGTTTTTACCTGCAATTTATCCACAGGCTATGTTTACGTTTTTCCTACATAATACTGCCTCTTGGCCGATCTGGCCACCCATATGTTGACGCAAGCCGCACAAAACCGCTAAATAGGGCACAGTGGGATACCTGTTTGGGGAACAGCTTTGAAATATCTAAGTGTAGCATTTTTACTGGCCGCAGCGCCCGTTTCAGCATCCGGGCTGGCGGATCCTGTGGTAACGCCCGACGTGGTTGTCGCCGAGGCAATAGCAGATTCGTCCAACGCGGATGGGTTGATCGTGGCGATCTGGCTGGCCACTTTGCTGGCCGCTGCCGGTGGCGCGTTCTAAACCAAGGCGCCTGGCCAAGCCCCCGTCTAATGCGTGAATTTGAGTGATGGTAACCAGTGTTGTGTTTCCATATCGAAAACATGCAAATTTCGGAGGCTAAACTTATGACTAAGATCACATTTATTCTGGCCACATGTGCCTGCATTGCGACAGCACCTGCCCTTGCCGACGGTGATGGAAGCCAAATCACCCCACAAATGGTTGAGAGGGATGCCGCCAACAGTTCGGCTGGCGGTGGAATTATAGTCCCTTTGATCATGCTCGCCTTGGTTGCAGCGGCCGTCGCCGCAAACTAAGCGCGAGCACAAGGAAAAAGGGCACCCGTTCTGGGCGCCCTTCTCATAACATTTAATTGCCGGTCGGCTTAATGTGCAGTGGCGGATGGCCCCTGCCCTTCGGCTCTCAGGGCGGCGGCGGCCTCTTCGGCGGCCTCATCCCATTCCACCGGTTCGGGTGCGGACACCAGCGCATGTTTCAGCACTTCGCTGACGTGCTCAACCGGGATAATCGTCATCCCTTCCTTCACATTGTCAGGGATCTCGGTCAGGTCTTTTTCGTTCTCTTTCGGGATCAGCACGGTTTTGATACCGCCGCGCAAGGCTGCCAGCAGCTTCTCTTTCAGCCCACCGATGGCCAGCGCATTGCCACGCAACGTCACCTCGCCAGTCATGGCGATGTCCTTGCGCACCGGAATGCCCGTCAGCACAGATACAATCGACGTCACCATTGCCAACCCGGCACTTGGCCCGTCTTTTGGCGTCGCGCCTTCGGGCACATGAACGTGAATGTCCCACTTTTCAAACATGGGCGGTTTCACCCCGATTTGCGGGCTGATTGAGCGCACATAGCTGCTTGCAGCATCAATCGATTCCTTCATCACATCGCCCAGCTTGCCGGTGGTTTTCATCCGGCCCTTCCCAGGCAGGCGCAAGGCCTCGATATTCAAAAGCTCGCCGCCAACCGACGTATAGGCCAGCCCCGTGACGACACCCACCTGATCGGCATCTTCTGCCAAGCCATAGCGGAACTTTTTGACGCCCAGGAAATCACTCAAGTTGTCGGGCGTTATCTTGACGGATTCCACCTCTTTCTTGACGATCTTGGTCACGGATTTACGCGCCAGTTTGGCAATCTCACGCTCCAGATTCCGCACGCCCGCTTC
>DFBW01000210.1:4716-7160 GCA_002366775.1 Roseovarius sp. UBA3070
AGGTCATATTCAACCTCCAGATAGTGATCCACAAAGGTGGAATTTTGTTCCGGATCAAGCACTTCCAGCATCGCTGAGGCCGGATCCCCTCGGAAATCCTGGCCCATCTTGTCAATCTCATCCAGCAGGATCAACGGGTTGGTTGTCTTTGCCTTTTTCAGCGATTGGATGATTTTACCGGGCATGGAGCCGATATACGTCCGGCGGTGGCCACGAATTTCACTTTCGTCGCGCACGCCACCTAGGCTGATGCGAATAAACTCGCGCCCTGTTGCTTTGGCCACAGATTTACCAAGCGAGGTTTTACCAACGCCGGGAGGGCCAACAAGGCACATGATCGGGCCTTTGAGTTTTTTGCTGCGTTGCTGCACGGCCAGATATTCAACAATCCGCTCTTTGACTTTCTCAAGCCCGTAGTGATCTTTGTCCAGCACCTCTTCGGCGCGGCTCAAGTCCTTTTTGACACGGGATTTTTTGCCCCATGGCAGGCCCAGCATCCAGTCCAGATAGTTGCGCACAACAGTTGCCTCGGCGCTCATCGGGCTCATGTTTTTCAGCTTTTTCAGCTCGGCTTCGGCCTTATCCCTGGCCTCCTTGCTCAGCTTGGTTGCGGCCAGTTTGGCCTCAAGCTCGGCCATTTCGCCTTCGCCCTCTTCGCCATCGCCCAACTCTTTTTGAATGGCCTTCATCTGCTCATTCAAATAATATTCACGCTGGGTGCGCTCCATCTGAGATTTCACGCGGGTTTTGATCTTCTTCTCAACCTGAAGAACGCTCATCTCGCCCTGCATCAGGCCATAAACCTTTTCCAGCCGCTCGGACACGCTCAGCGTTTCCAGCAGGTCTTGCTTCTGGTCCACTTCAATGCCCAGATGCCCCGCCACCAGATCGGCCAGCTTGGCAGATTCGGTGGTTTCCGATACAGCGCTCAGCGCCTCTTCGGGGATGTTCTTCTTGACCTTGGCATAGCGCTCAAATTCGGCCGTGACGGTGCGCAGCAATGCCTCAATCGTGGTGGCATCACCGGGCATTTCCAGCAATGTTTCGGCGCGGGCCTCAAAATAATCGGGGTTTTCCAGATATTCCAAAATGCGCACACGCTGCACGCCTTCAACAAGCACCTTCACAGTGCCGTCGGGCAGTTTCAGCAGTTGCAGAACATTGGCCAGCACACCCGAATTATAAATTCCGTCAGAATTCGGGTCATCATCACCGGGGTCGATCTGGCTCGACAGCAGGATTTGCTTGTCGTCTTGCATCACCTCTTCGAGGGCACGCACGGATTTTTCACGGCCCACAAAAAGCGGTACAATCATATGCGGAAACACCACGATGTCGCGCAAAGGCAGCACGGGGTAGGATGCGTTCAGTTGGTCTTGCATGTGTTATTTTCCTGTTTTGGCAAGAAGGCTCTGGTCCCGATTAACGGCAACGCCCGGCCTCCTCCTTTTGTCAGAAGTCTTAATTGGGGTTCTTTCGCCCCATTTCAACCTCAGTGCGCGACACAATGCCTTGCTCGCCCGACCGGGGCAAGCGACAAATCCGTCAGGTTTTTTTAAAAGTTTGTGGCCTTCAGGCCAATGCAAGCGCGGCCACACAGGCCACAGACATCCAGCCCAGTGCAAAAAGTGAGAAATTGACCAGCATGATATACCCCCCCAGAGGTTTGATACCTTGGATCATACCCTCGGGGTGTTAAGGCTTCCTATGCAGGTTTCCCTTACCTTATGGCATGGTTGAGGGACCGTTACCTCATAAAGGGTCGATGTCGCCCTGCGCGCGCTCTGCATGAAACTGCGCCTCCCAATCGGCAAAGCTGCCCGCAGCAATCGCGTCGCGCATACCTTGCATGATGTCCTGAAAATAATGCTGGTTGTGCCAGGTCAGCAGCATCCCCGAGATCATTTCCTGCGCGCGAAATACATGGTGCAGATAGGCGCGGCTGTAATTTGAACAGGCCGGGCATGTGCAGGCCTCATCCAGCGGGCGTGGATCATCTGCATGGCGCGCGTTTTTGATGTTCACCACACCGCGCCGGGTAAACACCTGCCCCGTGCGCCCCGAGCGGGACGGCAAAACGCAATCCATCATATCAACGCCACGTTTCACAGCACCCACAATATCATCGGGTTTGCCCACCCCCATAAGGTAGCGCGGCTTGTCCTCGGGCAGATAGCCACAGGCGTAATCCAGCACGCCAAACATGGCCTCCTGCCCCTCGCCCACCGCCAGGCCACCTAACGCGTAGCCATCAAATCCGATTGCCTTTAGTGCCTCGGCACTTTCTTGGCGCAACTCGGGCGTCACACCGCCCTGCATAATGCCAAACAGCGCATGACCGGGGCGATCGCCAAAGGCCTGCTTTGAGCGCTCGGCCCACCGCATCGACAGGCGCATGGATTTGGCCACCTCATCATCGGTGGCAGGCAGCGCCGGGCATTCGT
>DFBW01000183.1:0-7558 GCA_002366775.1 Roseovarius sp. UBA3070
GAACCCGGCCACATCATTTACAAGCGTGGCGCCGACCTGAACGGCTGCGCGAGCGACGGCGGCTTTGCGGGTGTCGATTGAGATGGGCCGCGTGGATTGAGACCGCAAAGCGGCAATCACCGGTGCTGAGCGCTGTATTTCCTCTTCTACCGAGACCTCGAGCGCGCCGGGGCGGGTGGATTCTCCGCCTATGTCGATGATCTGCGCCCCTGCCGTTTGCATGGCACGGGCATGGGCCAAGGCGTGATCTGCATCAAAATGCAGGCCGCCATCGGAAAAGCTGTCGGGGGTGACGTTGAGGATACCCATGAGCGAGGGGGCATCAAAACCGATGCCGCAGATGGAGGCGCGCGCAGATGTCAGGCGCTCGTGCATCTTTGCCGGAATATCAGCCGCCGGGATCAGCTGTGAGGGGGCATTGCGCTGAATGACCTCAACCGTATCGAACCAGCACCACCCCCCCGCCAAGGGCAAACCTGCGGCGGGGCGCGCGTGATCCGTCTGCGGGATGGGCCGATAGTATGTCATGGGCGACACGGCTCAGAGTCCGGCGTGCCCAATGTCCTGGATCAGGACTGGCACCGGAGAATTGGCCGGGGGCGTTTCACCGATCAACAACAGATCGGAGGCCTCAATATGGCCAGCAAACCAGGCGGCGAGGGCCACAGGATCATTGGGGCCAACGGAGGGCCCGTCAACTGCATCGAGCACGATCTTGGAGGGCGCCCAGACGCTGATCTGGCCATTTTTCATGGCCCAGTCCAGCTCCGTGCGGGTGTTCACGACAACGCATCGGTCATCACGTCCTGCCAGCACCCAGGCATTTTGTTCAATCGCCAGAAGATCAACCCGGCGCTGGGTCATCTTGTGGCCGGTTTTGGGGCTGATGGCAGAGGATTGGCCAACGCACAGGATCACCGGCTCGGCCCGTGCCTGCAGCTGATCAAGCCATTGCATGAGGTTTGTCGAGTGGATGGCGGCATTGGTGAGATACACCAGATGCGGGTGGGGCGTGATGTCAGAATGTGTGGAGACCGGCATGGTTTTAAGGTCATTGATTGAGCGCACGACCTCGACCCCCAAGGCACCGGGCCCACGATCCAGTTTCTCAATACGGATGAATGCGCGCACGGCTTGGGGTTCCAGCAGGATACGTTCGGCAATGCGTTCGGCCAGGGTCTCCAGCAGGTTCAGGCGTTCGTCGGCCAGCTCTGCGGAAATGGCTTCGGTGACGCGGTCATAAGACAGGATGCGGTCGACATCATCGTCGATTGGGTCTCTCAAAGGGCGGACCTCAACCACGACGTTAAAGCAGATGCGTTGCGTTGTGCCGCGTTCAGCCTGAAAGGCACCGATTTCAACCTCAACAATATGATCCCGCAGTGAGATGCGGTCCAATGGGCCATCGGGGGCTGTGGCGTCGGCGCGCGCGCTGGGATGCTCAAAGGCGAGGCGGATTTCACTGGGCATAGGATGGGGCCTTCGGAAAGGAATGCTCAGGCGGGGATAGCATGTGGCGCGCCTTGGGTGAAAGGGAGAATGCGACGGGCGGGGGCCCATGAGCGGCAAGGTTCTGCTCGTCCGGCTCTTGCGTGCCGGTCTCGCTTTGGAGGGGATTGGCCCTTGTTTGAGTGAAACGCAGACCTGTGCAAAATGAAAAAGGCCCCGGAGCGATCCGAGGCCAAATTCAATTCATATCAACCGCTGGCTTAATGCGAGGGTTGCTTGTCCCAGTCTTCCTGTTTTGGCAGGATTTCGAACGTGTGTTCTGGGGGAGGCGAGGGCAGGGTCCACTCAAGTGTGTCTGCATACTCGTTCCAGGGGTTGTTTTCCGTGACGCGTGCGCCGCGTGTCAGTGAGTAGATCACAATCCCGAAGAAGAACACAAAGCTGGCGAAGGAGATGAACGCACCAATCGACGACCAGTAGTTCCAGGGCGCGAAGGCCTCGGGATAGTCGATATAGCGGCGTGGCATGCCCTGACGGCCCAGGAAGTGCTGTGGGAAGAAGGTGAGGTTTGCACCAATGAACATCGCCCAGAAGTGCAGTTTACCTGCCCATTCAGGGTACATGCGGCCGGTCATCTTGGGGAAGTAGAAGTAAATGCCGGCAAAGATGGCGAAGATTGCACCAAGGCTCATCACATAATGGAAGTGCGCCACAACATAGTAGGTGTCATGATACGCCCGGTCGATGCCTGCCTGTGACAAGACGATGCCGGTGACGCCGCCCACAGTAAAGAGGAACAGGAACCCGAACGCCCATAGCATGGGTGTTTTGAACTCGATCGAGCCGCCCCACATGGTGGCGATCCAGCTGAACACTTTCACCCCCGTTGGCACCGCGATAACCATCGTGGCCAGCATGAAGTAGCTTTGCTGGGTCAGCGACATACCAACCGTGTACATGTGGTGTGCCCAGACAACAAAGCCAAGCGCACCAATGGCGATCAGCGCCCAGACCATTGGCAGGTAGCCAAACACAGGTTTGCGCGAGAACGTGGCGATAACATGGGAAATGATGCCAAAGCCGGGCAGGATGATGATGTACACTTCCGGGTGGCCAAAGAACCACAGGATGTGTTGATACAAGATCGGATCACCACCGCCCTCAGGCTGGAAGAATGTTGTGCCAAAGTTCCGGTCCGTCAGCAGCATGGTAATGGCACCGGCCAGAACAGGCAGCGACAGCAGGATCAGCCAGGCTGTGACAAAGATTGACCATGAAAACAGTGGTACTTTGAACAGTGTCATGCCGGGGGCACGCATGTTCAGGAAGGTGGTGATCATGTTGATCGCACCCAAGATCGAGCTGGCACCAGAGACGTGCACCGCAAAGATCGCAAGGTCCATGGACATGCCGGCCTCAGAAGTTGAGAGCGGCGGATAGAGAACCCAGCCCACACCGGACCCCAGCTGGCCATTGCCACCGGGGGCAAGCAGCGAGGCCACACCCAGAGATGTACCCGCAATATAAAGCCAGAACGACAGGTTGTTCATCCGCGGGAACGCCATGTCCGGCGCACCAACTTGCAGCGGCATGAAGTAGTTGCCAAATCCACCAAAGAGCGCCGGAATAACCACAAAGAACATCATCAGGACGCCGTGATAGGTGATCATCACGTTCCACAGGTGTCCGTTTGGTGTACATTCGCTGGCTGCATCCGCAATAAAGCGCGCGCCTTCCAGACACATGTATTGAACGCCCGGTTCCATCAGCTCCAACCGCATGTAGACGGTAAAGAGAACTGAAATCAGGCCGACAAGGGCCGACACCACCAGATACAGGATACCGATATCTTTGTGGTTGGTGGACATGAACCAGCGGGTGAAGAAACCGCGCTCGTCGTGATGGTCTTGGCCGTGGATGGCTGCGTCTGCCATGTGTTGCCTCCTGCTGGTAAGTTTATTGGCGCAAGCCCGCTTCGCACGGGCACTCTCGTTCCATTCCGTTTTTAGAATGCTTGGGGCACAGGGGCAATGTCAGAGTTTGATTTGGATCAATATAATTTGTCGCACCCTCTTGAAAGCGGCCCCGGCAGGGTGCACGGGGCCGAATTTGGGAAAGAAACGTTAAGAATCAGTGGCTTCTTCTTCCGGAGCGGGTGCCACGCTGGCCAAATAAGCGGCTACATCCTCGCCGCCCTTCTTCAGCTTGTAGGTCATTTTTGATTTTGCTTTGGAATCATCCAGCTCAGCCTTCAAGAACGCTTTTGGATCTTTGACGTATTCGGCAAGGTTTTCTTCGCTCCAGACAAGCCCGGCTTCACCAGCGGCGGCCAGCGACTTGCCGTACTTAAACCCTTCCTGAGCTCCAGCGGCCCGGCCAATCACGCCGTACAAATTAGGGCCGGTTTTGCCACCTTTGACGATGGGATCACCCTCAGCCGGTACAATCATGTGGCAGGATTTACATTTCTTGAATGCCTTTTCGCCAGCGCCAACATCACCTTCGGCAAAAGCAGGGGCTGCAAAGGACAAGATCAAAGCGGATGTATACAGAACGGTTTTCATTGTGACCTCCAAGTCATTTGAACGGGGATACTTGGGGGCCAGAATACGCTTCATTTCCTAACAAACAAGGACTCTGGGATATGCAGAATGTCGCAGTTGGCGCATTTGTGCCGGGTAATTAGGCAAAGGCAGGCTCAGGCAGTATGAAACGCCAAGCCGAACGTCTGTTTCAGGGCCACATCCACATCGTCCATCGTGACCGGCAGACCCAGATCAACCAGTGACGTAACGCCGTGTTCGGTGATGCCGCAGGGTATGATGCCGCTAAAATGGCTCAGGTCAGGTTCGACATTGATCGAAATGCCGTGAAAGCTGATCCATTTGCGCAGGCGTATGCCGATGGCGGCAATCTTGTCCTCGGCGGGTGCGCCGGTGGCAGTCAGGGGCTTGTCGTCGCGCGTCACCCAGACACCCACCCGGCCTTCGCGGATAGCACCGGTGACATTGAAACGCTCCAGCGTGGCGATCACCCACTCCTCAAGCTGTTGCACAAAGGCACGCACATCGCGCCCGCGTGCCCCCACATCCAGCATGACATATACCACACGTTGCCCGGGGCCGTGATAGGTATATTGGCCGCCGCGTTTGGTTTCATACACGTCAAAGCGGTCCGGATCAGTCAGATCAGCGGGTTTGGCACTGGTGCCGGCGGTATAAAGCGGGGGATGCTCGACCAGCCAGATACATTCCTGCGCTGTGCCCGCCGCGATTTCAGCCGCGCGGGTTTCCATGAAGACTTCGGCCGCACGATAATCGGTCAGGCCCGGGGTTGTGATCCATTCCACCATGGCGCTGGTGATAGCCCCGTCGCGCGAGGATGAAAACCCGTGTGGCAAGGCCAATTTGCCCCTTCACATCTGATAGCCCCTCGTCTATATCGCGCTCGACTACCTGATCACGTGCGGTCGTGGCGGAATGGTAGACGCGCAGCGTTGAGGTCGCTGTGGGGTAACACCCGTGGAAGTTCGAGTCTTCTCGACCGCACCATTTCATCACCTAAATTATTGTTTCATTATGATCGTGTGTTTGGGCAGTGCTTAGGCCCGCCAGAGATTTCATCTGTATAGGCTTCAAGCGTCAATGCCCTTTGACACCGAAGTTGCCAGGCAAAGTGCCAACAAATTCCAAGGTAATTTTGAGGATGGCTAAGGGGTCAGAAAGCACTGGGAACGCGTGCTTTCCACAATCAGAGCAAAGCCGTTGTTGATTTTGCCGCCCGAACTTTATCCAAGGTGGTATAACGCTGACCTTGGGTATAGGCGTACCCACGACCTGATGAATTCTTAAGATCGTTCTTAACTGAATGGCCCAGTTCAACAGTTTCATTGTCGTCAGGGCCACTTATGTCAAAGACGTGCAAGGTTTTGCCATGTGCCCATGGATTGTCATTGAGCCAAGGAATCAGCCTTTTGTCTGGCATATCACTGTTGTCGCCAAACTCTGTTGGGAACATGAAATCCTTGTGACTATGTATTTTCGCCAACTTTGATTCTACTTTACCATCGTAGTAGAACCCAAGCCAATCCACATGCCTAAAGCTTCGATTTGCTTGGCAAACATAAACACCGTGTTTCAGATACACAGGCCATGCATTTCTAGCGGCGACGATAACCACCGCATTTTTCACGGGTAAAAGCCCACTTTCATCAAAGAAGATTTGCAAGTTCTTCAGAAGGAATTGGTCTCGTTCAGACAAAACAATGTCGTCAGAGGCAATCAGTTCGTCTATCAACTCGTTCAAATCCCAAAAGGATCTCCAGATGACGTCTTTTCCCTCCAAGGGTTTGGGTTTCGTCGAATCGGGTGTGAGATAAACCAATTTCCCGTGGTCTGCGCAAAGCTTCAGGTGCTTCTCTAATTGCTCTATGTTGACTGTATCGGGCGCAATCTTGGTTTCGAATAGCATCCGAAAGTTTGAAGAGATTTCAGCATCCGGAACTGACCCTGCGCCATGCACCTGATTGACGAATGAAAAGAAGTTTTGGTCGTTAGACACGGTGAACATGTCCAAGAACCTTTCTACCACATTTATCGGCAGGTTCCTGAGTACCTGAATGATAGTGGATGTGACCCTGTTTTCGCCTTGGCTGTACGTTGAGAAAATGTTGCCTGACAACTGGTTACCCTCATTCTAATGAATATCTACATCGTTAAAACGTTCCCGAATGCATTGGGCGCTTCGGAACAGAGGCTCTGGCCCGTTTCCAATATTAATCTAGGTCGCAGCAAATTGGCCTGCAAGCGACATCTCTGAATTGCGTCTAAGGCAGGGACGAATGGCCGATTCAAGGTAAGCTGCATTGCAGCACGTTGCCGTCTATCGTCATGGTGGTGATGCCGAACACCTCTTTAGAGCTCGACACCCGTCCAAAGATGGGCCGTGGGTGGAGCAATATGGACCTCCAAATAGATCGGCGGGCCGTAATCGGTGGCACTCACGTCCAGGATCTGGATCTCGCGCTTGGTGGCGGCTGTTTCGCCCTCGACAATCGTGTGCCTCTGGGCATAACTGCGCGGATGAGCAGCGAGGTAACATCACGGCCCGGATGGGGGGCCTTCTGGATGGCGGTTACCGGTCTGCTGTTTATTGGCGTGACCGCATTGGTAAAGATGATGGGCACGCGCATTCCGGCGGCTGAGGCGGCGTTTTTGCGCTATGTTCTGGGGTTGTTGTTCCTTTTACCCTTTCTTGCGCGCATTTTGAAAATTCGCATGGCACGCAGCACCTTAATGCTGTTTGGCGTGCGTGGCGTGGCCCACACCATTGGCGTGTCCCTGTGGTTTTATGGCATGGCACGCATCCCGATCGCAGATGTGACCGCGATGAACTATCTTTCTCCGATCTATGTCACATTGGGGGCGGCGCTTTTTCTGGGCGAGCCTTTGGCACGGCGGCGGGTTTTGGCGGTGCTGGCGGCTCTTGTTGGGGCCTTGATCATCCTGCGCCCCGGATTCCGGGAAACCGGGCTAGGGCATTTGGCAATGCTGGGCACGGCAATTGTGTTTGGGGTGTCCTATCTGCTGGCAAAGGTGCTGACTGATCGCTCCAGCCCCGGAGTGGTGGTGACCATGCTGTCATTGACAGTGGCCATAGGGTTGGCGCCATTGGCCGCGATGAACTGGGTGACACCGACTGGGCATGATCTGGCGATCCTGATGGGCGTGGCCACTTTGGCAACAACTGGGCATTACACCATGACGCTGGCGTTCCGGGCGGCCCCTTTGGCGGTGACCCAGCCGGTGACGTTTCTTCAGCTGGTCTGGGCTGTGCTGTTGGGGGCTGTGTTCTTTGACGAGCCGATCGACATATGGGTGGTGGTGGGGGGCACGTTGATTGTGGCCGCCATCAGCTTCATCAGTTTCCGCGAGGCGCAGCTGAAGCGCCAGGCTGTCACCCCTGCAGTGGCCGCAACCAAGGTCTAGAGGTGCCCATTGGGGGTTATTTATCGTGAAATCGGGGATTGAATTTTAGATAAGGATGTATTTGTGCTGCCAGACGCGGTGTAAGTCCGCCTGACGTTGTTGCGTGAAACCTTTGACGTGGC
>DFBW01000183.1:7566-7958 GCA_002366775.1 Roseovarius sp. UBA3070
TGCAGTCCTGACTGATGGCGTAAAACTTACGCGAAGGACCAGCGCTCGGCCCAGCGTTCGCCGTCCAGATCCCAGTTTGTGCCCATGGTTTCGGGCAGTGCGATCTTCTTGTTCACGGCAAAGACGTAATCGTTGAACATCGGAATGACCGAGCCGCCTTGATTGGCGCAAAGATCCTGCATTTCCCAATACATCGCACGGCGCTTGTCTTCATCCAGTTCAGCGCGCGCTTTAACCATGAGTTCGTCGAAACGGTCGTTGCACCAGAAGCTCTCGTTCCAGGATGCGCCACATTTATAGGCGGTGGCAAACATCTGATCTTCGACAGGGCGGCCGCTCCAGTAAGAGAAGACCATGTTTTTCTTCATCCAGACGTCGGACCAGTAGCCATC
>DFBW01000071.1:0-2665 GCA_002366775.1 Roseovarius sp. UBA3070
TGAGGCAGGTAAGGAGAGCGTTATGAACGCCAATCAAATCATCAATATGGTCATCCGTCTGGTGATGCGCAAAGCCATCAATGGCGGCGTGAATGCCGGGATCAATGCCATTGGAAATCGCAAGTCCAAGGCAAAGCCCAACGACGAGCAGAGCGCCAGCATCGACACCGGCGAGACCCAAAAGCGGTTGCGCCAAACACTGCGTATGACCAAACGATTTGGGCGCTTCTAAAGCGTTTCGAGTTTAAGTTGAGACACAACTNNGAGATCGAAACGCGTGAAACATTCAATCGTCATGGGCGTTTCGCCATATTGTCGTAATTCAACAATAAGTCGAAACGCTTTTAGGCGAAGGTATCAATAAGTTTGCCGCGCAAGGCATTCCTTACGGGGGGCTGTGATCGTGGTGCCCTTGGGCACGCGCAGCACATCTTTGGGTGATGCGTGCTCAGCTGCGAAAGTGCTTTGACAGCTTTAGCCCCTGGCCCTGATAGTTTGATTTTATATCAACACCGTACAGTTGTTCTGGCACTTCTGACATGTGTTCATACACCAGCCGCCCCACGACCTGGCCATGTTCCAGAACAAAAGGCGCCTCATGGCAGCGCACTTCCAGAACCCCGCGCGAGCCGGTGCCGCCCGCGGCATCATAGCCAAAGCCCGGATCAAAGAACCCGGCATAATGCACCCGGAACTCACCCACCATCGCCAGATAGGGCGCCATTTCTGCGGCGCAATCGGGCGGGATCGAGATCGCCTCGCGGCTGACAAGAATGTAAAACGCACCTGGATCAAGAATGATGCGACCATCTGATGTGCGCACTTCCTCCCAATATTCTGCCGGGTCGTAATGGGCCAGCTTGCTCAGGTCCACAACACCGGTGTGCCGTTTGGCGCGGTATCCAACCAGATCGCCCGAGGCGGGTTTCAGATCAACCGAAAACCCCAATCCATCGGAAATCACCGGATCACCCGACACAATCGGCGAGCGGGCATGTACGGCGCGCAATTCATCATCGCTGAGCAGGGTTTTGCCGTGGCGAAAGATCACCTGATTGAGCAATTGACCAGGTTGCGCCACGACGGAAAAGCTCTGCGGGCACAGCTCTGCATATAGCGGGCCATCATAGCCTTCAGGCACGCGGTCAAATTCGATGCCGTGATCGGTGATGATGCGCGTCATCAGATCGACGCGCCCAATCGAGCTTTTGGCACTGGCGGCGGCTGTCATACCTTTGGGCAATGTCAGACGCTCCATCAAGGGCACCACATAGACGCAGCCCTTTTCCAGCACCGCGCCACCCGTCAGCGCCACCTCATGCATGGTCAGCTCACTCAGGCGTTGTTCAACGCTCGAGGCCTTGCCGGGCAGAAAGGACGCGCGCACACGATAGGCCACAGCCCCAAGGCGCAGATCAAGTGAGGCAGGTTGCACCTGTTCATTCAGTATCGGTGAGGCAGCAGTAATGCCCCCATCCGCGATCATTTGCCTGATCTGGCGATCCGCCAACACGCCGGTTTTCAAGATGTCGCCCTCCGCGGATACAAAAACACCCGCCCAAAGCCTGGGCGGGCGGTTTTGAAAGTGGTCGGGCTAGCAGGACTCGAACCTGCGACCTTCCGTCCCCCAGACGGACGCGCTACCAGGCTGCGCCATAGCCCGAACTTGCAGACTACATACTGCTTTTTGTCGCAGGGGCAAGGGGGGTATCCCACTTTTTGGCCCTATGAATTTGAAGCGGTGCCGCCAGACCCCAGCTGGTCGGCCAGCTTGGTCAGATGGTGCATGGCCTCGGCGCTGACCGGGGTGGTCAGGCGGGCAAGGGCGCTCAGGGGGCCGGGGTCTGCTGGGATATCATCGGCGGGGTCATCCGGGATGTCCGGGGTGGCAGGTTTGGCCACCTTGGGCGCTGGGGCCTCATCCGCTGTGGCGTCTGGTGTGGCGTCTGGTGTGGTGGTGGGTGGCTCACTCTCGGGTTGACGTTGCAGAAAGCTGGGCATCGCCGGGGCGGCGGGCGCTTTGTCCTCAGGGGCTTGTACTTGTGGTTCTTCGGCGGCGGTTTCTTGTGCCTGGCCGCTATCAGTCCCATCAACACTGTCAACACTGTCAACACTGGCGGCTGGCTGTTCAGCGTCATCCACCGTGTCAGCGGCGTCCTCAACCGGGGAATCACTGGTTTTCGCAGTGGGTTCGAAGGATTTCGGTTTTGACGTGGTTTTCTTTGGTTTGTCTGACCTGAAGTTCACCACGTCAGCTGTGCTCGGCTCGCTGTCTTGCAGGGGCACATCAAGGGCGATTTCGCTGGCTTCGGCCTCGGTCACCTCGTCCAGTGGCTGTGATAGGGCTGTGACATGTTTCACGCCCTGTTCGCGCAGCATTTTCTGCACGCCTTTGATGGTCAGCCCATCTTCGTGCAGCAATTTCTTGATGCCGCCCAACAGCCGCATATCAGCGGGGCGATAATAGCGCCGCCCGCCGGCCCGCTTGACCGGCTTGACCTGGGAAAACTTGCTTTCCCAGAACCGCAGCACATGGGCTGGGGTTTCCAGCCAGTCTGCGACTTCGCTGATGGTTCGGAAGGCGTCGGCTGATTTGGCCATCGGCGCGCTCGCTCCTAGCGTTTGTTGCCAGAGGCGACACGCTCTTTCATCAAATGTGATGGCC
>DFBW01000071.1:2767-7994 GCA_002366775.1 Roseovarius sp. UBA3070
CCCACCTCGTTAAACACTGCTTCACTCAGGTCCATTCGTGTCAAAGTCTTGTCGCTCATCACCATCCCCTTGTTTATTTGGATCGACTTTAGGGCCTAAGGAAATTCAGAGTCAACTTTTACGGGATGAATTATGCAGGATAGAGGTATGAAATCGGGGGTTTTTCGCTGATTACCACCGCAGGACCACCGCGCCCCATGCCAAACCGCCGCCAATTGCCTCGGACAAAAGCAGATCGCCACGTTTGATTTTGCCGCTTGCTACGCCCACCGACAGCGCCAATGGAATCGATGCCGCCGAGGTGTTTCCGTGATCCTGAACCGTGACAATTACCCGGTCCATCGGGATGCCCATCTTTTTGGCGGTGCCTGCGATGATGCGGATATTGGCCTGATGCGGGACGATCCAGTCGACATCATCGTCTTCCAGCCCGATCTTCCTGAGGACGGTAAACGCCGTACCAGCCAGTTTGTCGATCGCCTGGCGGAACAACGCATTGCCCTGCATGCGCAGCTTGCCCGATTGGCCCGTGGTGGATACTCCGCCATCAACAAACAGCATATCGCGGTATTCGCCGTCAGAATTAAGATCCGAGGCCAGAATGCCACGATCGGTATTGTCACCCTTGCCATCATGGGCCGCCAAAACCAGCGCACCGGCCCCGTCCCCAAACAGCACGCATGTTGAGCGGTCGCTCCAATCCATGATCCGGCTGAAGGTTTCAGCGCCTATCACCAGCAGGCGTTTGGCCTGGCCTGCAACAATCATCGAGTTTGCCGTGGTCAGCGCATAGATAAACCCGGCACAGACCGCCTGCACATCAAACGCAAAGCCGTGGCGCATGCCCAAGCCCTTTTGCACCATGGTGCCCACGGACGGGAACGTCAGATCAGGGGTCGACGTGGCAACAATGATGCCGTCGATATCATCAACCGTGAGGCCTGCATTCTCTAACGCAGCCCGAGCCGCGCGAATCGCCAAATCCGATGTGGGTTGATCATCCGCAGCAAAATGGCGCCGTTCGATCCCCGAGCGGGTGCGAATCCATTCGTCGGTTGTATCAAGGCTGTCTTCAAATTCGCTATTGGGTACGATCCGGTCTGGCAGGTAATGCCCGACGCCTTCAACAACTGCTCGTACGCTCATTCGGAATCGCCTTCATTTTCTTCTACATCGCTGAGCATGGCCGCAGACGCAACCCGCGCTGCGAGTTTTTCCGAAAACCCTGATTGGCCCAGCTGAAAGGCCAGCCCAACCGCCGCCGACACGCCCATTGCATCTGCCGCGCCGTGGGATTTGACCACCGTGCCGTTGAGGCCAAGAAACACACCGCCATTCACACGGCGCGGATCAATACGTTCCTTCAACCGGCGCATTGAGGTAAACGCCAGCAATGACGCCATGCGTGACCAGATCGTGTAGCGGAACGCCTGGCGCAGCAGATCGCCGATCAGATTGGCAATGCCTTCGCCGGTTTTCAGCGCCACATTGCCGGTGAACCCGTCGGTGACAATCACATCACAACGATCACCGGGCAGGTCTCGCCCTTCCACAAAGCCAACAAATTCAAAGTCGGCTTTCTTGGCATTGGCGGAAATCAGGTCATAGGCTTCTTTGAGCTCGGCGCGGCCTTTGTGCTCTTCTGTGCCGACGTTCAACAGGCCCACGCGGGGGCGGGCCAGGCCAAAACCGTTGCGCGCATAGGAAATACCCATCAGCGCATATTGCATCAGATCCTTGGCATCGGCGCGAATATCGGCACCACCATCCAGCATGACGTTAAAGCCCTGCGGATTGCGTGAGGGCCAAAGTACGGCGATGGCCGGGCGGTACACGCCATCCAGTTTGCGCAGACGCATCACCGAAAGACCCATCAGCGCGCCGGTGTTACCACAAGACACACAGACCGTTGCCTCGCCATTGCGCACTGATTCGAGGGCCGACCACATGGAGGTGGATTTGCCGTGGCGCATCACTTGCGCAGGCTTGTCTTCCATCAACACAACATCTTTGGCATCACGCACCTCGCAAATGCCAGTCAGATTTTTGCGTTTGGCAACCAGATTGTCCAGCTCAGCCTTGGGGCCGTGCAGGATAAATCCGATATTGGAATTCTTCTGGGCCGCACGCGAAATACCGGCAACAACGGTTGCCGGTCCTTCATCGCCGCCCATGGCGTCAACTGAAATGATGGTGCGCGCTGCACCCGCCTTGGAGATATCCGTCGTAGCGGTCATGCAGTGGGTCGTCTCCGCGCTGGGTTATGCCGCGTCTTCGTCCAGATCGGCTTCGTCCACCATGGCAACAACTTCACGGTCTGCATAGTGGCCACAGGCCACACAAACGTGATGCGGGCGCTTTAGCTCGCCACAGTTGGGGCATTCATTGGGGTTGGCCGCGACCAGTGCATCATGTGCACGACGGTTGTTGCGGCGGGATTTTGATACTTTGTTCTGCTGGACAGCCATTGTCGCAATCTCAATCTTTGTGGGCCAGTTGGGCCCTGTTTCATGCCGGGTTGCGCGGCTCATAGTCTGTCACGAGCCGCCGGTACAACCCTAAAATCCGGTGAGAGCGCGAAAATACAGCGAAATTGCGCCGGGGCAAGCAAATTCGCATCACTTTGCGTCAGGATCCTCAAGTTTTGCCTTCAGATCGGCCAATCCGGCAAAAGGTTTCACGTCATCGTCGCCCATGGGGGTCACATCTGGGGCGGCAAATGTGGATATTTCCAGCTCAGCCCCCTCGGCGCGCGGATAATCAGGCAGGGCCAGACCAAGGGATTCGCTCACAATGGCCATCAAATCTATTTCTGCATGCAGTGGTTCAACCGTGTCATCTTCGGGCATTTCCACCTCTTCACCTGATTCTGGTTCTTGCCAGTCACTGGTGAACAATCGCTGTACATCCGTATCAATCCGCGTGGTGACCGGTGCCAATGTCACACTACAGGCCTGCACCACTGTTGCCCCCAATGTGGCCTCAAGGCCCCAGGCTGATTTCCCCTTGGCTTTCAGGGTTCCGTGGAATGAAAGTTTGCGCAAATCCAACAAATCAAGCGTGTGCGCCACGGCTGCACAGCTGTTTCTATCACCGCGAATATCGATCCGATAGGGCTTGCGGGTGGGCAAATCGGCAAGCCGTACCACCAGTTGATCAGCCGCATTGTCACTCATCTTGGACGTATCCTTTCTTGAACCTCAGGGCCACCTTGTTGTAAGCGGGATAAAAGGCATAGTACGCCAAAATCAAGAGGCCGCAGATGTTTGCAGTATTCCACCGGGCAAAAGCCACCCTTTGCTTGACGGTATTTATGGCCTTAACGGCCTGTGCGGCCACCTATCAGAACCATGGCTATGTGCCAACTGACAGTGAGTTGGCCGAATTGATTGTCGGCGTTGATTCCCGGGCGACTGTGGATGATCTGGTTGGCGCGCCAACGTCATCGGGCCTGTTGGGTGGGGGCGATTATTATTATGTGCGCAGCCGTGTGCGCAGCTTTGGTATGTTCCGCCCTGAGGTGATCGACCGCCAGATCCTTGCCATCAGCTTTGATGACACAGACACCATTGCCAATATTGAACGCTTCGGTCTTGAGGACGGTAAATTTGTCGCCCTGTCACGCCGGGTGACTGACAGTTCGGTGGTGGGCAACGGGTTCTGGCGTCAGATTCTGGGCAACTTCGGCAATATCAACCCAGCTGAATTCTTCTAAATCAGGGCGCGCCTGGGAACAGGCGCACCCTAATTTTTGCCAAAAACACCTCCTCCGCAGACATCATGTGGCTTCAACCGGCGCGGCATTTGTGCTTGCGTTACATCGCGGCACTATGACCTATTGGTAATCATGAGCCATATGGCGGAGCGACATGACCATCACTGATCTTGCCAAGGGGCGTTATGTGGCGCGTATCGCAGAGGGGCGCTGTGATATTGAGGCCGCCCAAGCATTGAGGCATCTGGCCTTCGCCGGGCAGGATGCCAAAGGTGGTCTTGAGTGCGACCGCTTTGATGCTCAATGCACGCATTTCCTGGTTGAGGACCACGACACCGGAGAATTGGTGTGTTGCTTTCGCATTTTGCCCTTGTCGGGCGGGGCCGAGATCGACCGCAGCTATTCGGCTCAGTTCTATGAGTTATCGGCCCTGACACGCTTTGATGGGCCGATGGTGGAAATGGGCCGGTTCTGCATTCATCCCGGCAAGGCAGACCCGGATATCCTGCGCGTGGCCTGGGGGGCTATGACCCGCTATGTCGATGATAATAATGTGGAAATGCTGTTTGGCTGCTCCTCTTTCAAAGGCACGGATGCCGCCAGTTATCTGGATGCCTTTACGATGCTCAAAGACCGCCACCTGGCCCCGCGCCGTTGGTGGCCGCAGGTCAAGGCGCCTTCGGTGTTTCGGTTTGCGCAAAAGCTGCGCCAACGCCCCCCAAACCCTAAGGCCGCAATGCAGGCCATGCCGCCTTTGCTGCGCACCTATCTGATGATGGGCGGTTGGGTCAGTGACCATGCAGTGGTGGATCAGAAAATGAACACGCTGCATGTATTCACCGGGCTTGAGATCGGGGCAATTCCCCCCGCGCGCAAACGTCTGCTGAGGGCGGTCGCACAATAGCTTGACGATGGCGCGAGGGGCAGGTAGCCCGCACCCATGGCCCGCGCACCGCTTTTACAACTTACTGATATTTCGCTCACCTTCGGGGGAGATCCGATTTTTCACGACCTGTCGCTGGTGGTCCAGCAAAGTGACCGGGTGGCGCTGGTAGGGCGCAATGGCTCGGGCAAATCCACCTTGATGAAGGTGATGGCCGGGCTGGTGCAGGCCGATCAGGGCACAGTGACCATCTCGCCGGGGGCCACGGTGGGCTACATGGAGCAAGACCCGACGATGGACGGCTTTGCCACCTTGGGTGATTTTGCCACCAGCGGATTGGACGCAGGCGAGCTCTATAAGGTTGAACGTGCCGGTGAGGGGCTGAAGTTTGACCCCGATCGCCCTGTGTCTACCGCCTCAGGGGGCGAGCGGCGGCGGGCGGCCCTGGCCAAACTGATGGCCGAAGCGCCCGATCTGATGTTGTTGGACGAGCCGACAAACCATCTGGATATTGAGGCCATCGGCTGGTTGGAACGTGAGTTGAAAACCACCCGCACGGCGTATGTACTGATCAGCCATGACCGCGCATTTTTGCGTGCATTGTCGCGTGCAACCATTTGGATTGATAG
>DFBW01000071.1:8071-8892 GCA_002366775.1 Roseovarius sp. UBA3070
AAGGTCTGGGACGAAGAAGACACCGCCCGCCACAAGCTGAACCGTTTGATCAAGGCCGAAGCGCGTTGGGCTGTTGAGGGCATCAGCGCGCGGCGCAAACGCAATCAGGGACGGGTGCGTGCGCTGCAGGAATTGCGCGCGCAAAAGGCCGGTCAGATCAAACGCCAGGGCGCTGCCGCGATGGCGCTGGAGGCGGGGCCGAAATCCGGCAAGAAAGTTGTTGAAGCAGAAAATATTTCAATGACTTACGACGAGAAGGTGATCCTCAGTGACTTCTCGATCAAAATCCAGCGCGGCGACCGCGTCGGCTTTGTTGGCCCCAATGGTGTGGGCAAAACCACGCTTTTGAAGCTGCTGATGGGTGAGATCGAGCCAACCTCAGGCAAGATCAGCCGTGGCACCAATCTGGTGGCGGCTGTGTTTGATCAGGCGCGTGATGGGCTGGACCCGGATATGACCCTGTGGGACAGCCTGACCGGTGACAAGGAGATGCGTGTTTCAGGGCAGGCCGATCAGATCATGGTGCGTGGCCAGCCCCGCCATGTGGTGGGATATCTTAAGGAATACCTGTTTGATGAACGCCAGGCCCGCGCGCCGGTTCGATCCCTTTCAGGTGGCGAAAAGGCGCGGCTGTTGCTGGCCAAACTGATGGCACGCGAAAGCAATCTGTTGGTGCTTGATGAGCCGACCAATGATCTGGACATCGAAACCCTGGATCTGTTGCAGGAACTGCTGGATGACTATGACGGCACGGTGTTGCTGGTCAGCCATGACCGGGATTTTCTGGATCGTGTGGCGACCACGACCATTGCCATGGAAGG
>DFBW01000222.1:0-434 GCA_002366775.1 Roseovarius sp. UBA3070
CCATGCAGGTAACTGTTGATGGGCAATGCGCGCAGCTGCGGATCAAACCCAAGTGATTTTTCCCGGTACAACCGCGGGCTGTGTCCGAAGATACGCCAGATGCCATACCTCAATATCCCATCGGTCTTGGCAGGGGGCAACGCAGCGTCACGGGTAAAGCGCGCCTTGGCAAAATGCTCAAAACAATCGCCCCGGTCCTGACTGCCCGCCACATAGCGGCTGTCCAGCACCAGATCACAGCCCAGCCGATCGGCCACCGCCCGCCCGGCTGCATATTGAAACAGCTGATTGCCCGCCCCGCCAAACAGGCGCGAAATGATGTGACCTTCAGACATGATCAAACCCGCCTTTCAGGGGGGCATCACTGCTGTGTGATAACCGGGATACTGCCCGGCGAAAACGGGTGCGTGAAAACTCGCGGGTGACTTTCTCAA
>DFBW01000222.1:481-5456 GCA_002366775.1 Roseovarius sp. UBA3070
CCAGACGGGTATATCCGTGCCGGGCGCAGCAACGTGTGCCAATGGCTTTGTACGAAGGTATCAACGGGGCGGTCGATAATCTCGCTCAGGCGCAACAGATGTGCGGCGGCTTCTTTGCTGACCACCTGTGCCGTGGTGCGCAAACCACCCAGTTGTGGCACCGTCAACTGGCACGGGCCGTTGGTATCAACCAGCACGGCGGGGCCGTCTGTGATGCGGGTTTGCAGCTGGATGTATCCCAATGCCGCGATATTGCTCAGCGCCAGATCCATCGCCGCAGCAAAGACATCTGCGTCAAGGGCGGCGTCATCCTCGATGATCAGGGCTGCATCTTCATCCCGGCGCTGCATCTCGGCCCAGATCTGGCGATGGCTGAGGAAACAGCCGATCTCACCGGTTTTCAGGGGAAACGGATATTCCGGTTCCATCAGCTGTGCACCAACCACATCAGACAGATCGGTTGATGACATGTTCGAGCCGTCCACGGCGGGCCACAGACCTCCGGCCACGCCGCATTCTTTTAGCAATTGCTGCGCATTCGCACGCCGTCCCGACGCACGGGTCAGATGCAAGATAAAGGCGCGCAGCTGCATGGGTTATCCCGCGTCGGGTTTGTAACCGGAAATCGACTTCACTTCGATGAAGTCCTCAATCCCCCAATGGCCGCCTTCGCGCCCGTTTCCCGATTGCTTCATGCCGCCAAACGGCGCGCCCATACCACGGCTTTGACCGTTGATTTCAACCATACCAGCGCGCAAAGCGGCCCCCACGCGGTTGGCGCGCGCCTGATCTTGGGTTTGCAAATAGTCGGTCAGGCCATAAACCGTGTCATTGGCCATGGCGATGCCGTCTTCTTCTGTGTCAAAGGGAATGATCGACAACACAGGGCCAAATATCTCTTCGCGGGCGATAACCATGTCATTGGTCACATCCGCAAAGACGGTCGGCTTGACGTAATAGCCACGATTGAACCCTTCGGGCCGTCCGGTACCACCGGCCACCAGACGGGCACCTTCGTCGATACCTTGCTGGATCAGCCCCTGAATTTTGTCGAACTGCATCTTGTTCACGACCGGGCCGATGTGGCGACCCTCTTCAGATGGTGCGCCCACTTGCACGGAATTGGCGGCGGCGGCGGCCTCCTCAACGGCCTGGTCATAGCGTTCCCGCTGCACAAACATCCGGGTTGGCGCGTTGCACGACTGACCCGAGTTGTTCATGCAGTGCAAAACACCGCGTTTCACGGCCTTTTCATCAGCATCAGCAAAGATCAGATTGGCGCCTTTGCCACCCAGCTCAAGGCTGACGCGTTTAAGAGTGTCAGCCGCTGCTTTGGAAATCAGTTTGCCCGCACGCGACGAGCCGGTGAAACTGATCATATCCACGTCTTCATGCGTGGTCAGTTGGCTGCCAACCCCCACACCATCGCCGTTCACGAGGTTAAACACACCGGCAGGAAAGCCAGCCTCATCCATCATCTCGGCAAAGACCATGGCAGACAGGGGCGATTCCTCGGACGGTTTCAGCACCATCGTGCACCCCGCAACCAGAGCCGCGACAACCTTCAGGGTGACTTGGTTCATCGGCCAGTTCCACGGGGTAATCAGGCCAGCCACGCCAACCGGTTCTTTGCGGATATAGGCGCCATCGGTACCATCCCCCAGCGGCTGTTCAAATTCGTAGGTTTTGACAACCTCCAGAAACGCCGCGATATGGCCGGTGCCACAGGGGGCCTGCTGCTGGCGTGACATTGAAATAGGCGCGCCCATTTCAATACTGATCGCCTGTGCCATATCTTCTACGCGGGCGTTGTAGACCTTTTGCAGCTTGGCAACCATTGCAATGCGCTGAGCAGGTGGCGTGGCCATCCATGCCGGAAACGCGGCCTTGGCCGCCGCCACAGCAGCATCAGTATCCGCCTGCCCACCTAGGGAAATCACAGCGCAGGGCTCTTCATTGGCAGGGTTGATCACATCGTGATCATTTGCCTGGGCCGGATTGACCCACTGTCCATTGATGTAAAACTGGCGTTTCTCGATCATTTTGATGCTCCTTTGATCGTGAAATGATATCCGCACGAGGCGGCGCCACGGCGGAGTCGCGGCACATTGTCACCGCACAGGTCAAGCTGCAAGACAAAGGCGTGCAATTTGCCCCCGTTGAGCTTACATTACATGCGCGACAACCCTCAACACCCCAAGTGTAGGACCTGAAAAATGCGCATTAATGATACCATCCCAAACCTCTCTGTTACAACCGATCAAGGCAGCTTTGACTTGCATGACTGGATTGGCGACAGCTGGGCGATCCTGTTTTCTCATCCCAAGGATTTCACACCTGTTTGCACCACTGAATTTGGCGCCGTTGCGCGCCTGTCAGATGAGTGGGAAAAACGCGGCACAAAGGTAATCGGCGTCAGCGTTGATGGTGTTGAAGAACACAAGAAATGGAAAAAAGATATCGAAGCCGTCGCTGGCGCGCCTGCCGGTTTCCCGATCATCGCGGATGAAGACCTGGCGGTTTCCAAAGCCTTCGACATGCTGCCCGCCGATGCCTATATGCCCGATGGGCGCACCCCTGCCGATAGCGCAACCGTGCGCAGCGTGTACATCATTGCACCTGACAAACAGGTCAAACTGATGATGACCTACCCGATGACAGTGGGGCGTAACTTTAGCGAAGTGGTGCGCGCATTGGACGCTATCCAGACCAGCATGGCCAATGGCATTGCCACCCCGGCCGACTGGGCACTGGGCGAAGACGTGATCATCCCGCCCACCGTCAGCAACGAAGACGCGGCGGCCAAATTCGGCGAATTCGAAACCATCCTGCCGTATCTGCGGAAAACCAAAATGCCAGGCTGATCCCAGAGCCATGACGCGAAAAGCCCCGTCAGATTGGCGGGGCTTTTCTTTGGGATATGCCCGCTAAGAGCCCACTTTACCGAATGCTGCGAGATGCACGAAAGGCTGCTCTCGCGTTTTTGTCTTAGGCCGTTGCCCTAGCTGTATCCGTCACAGCCCGATTACTGCGAGACCCGCAAAGGCCACCACACCAACGACCATCGTGGCAATAACGTGATTGGTCAGAACTGCCACTCCGAGTGCCGCAATGGCAGCAACCCATGTCTGCAAGGGCTGACCCGCAAGCGATGCAGCAACCAGACTAACAACGATCAAGCCCGGTAAATCGTCTAACACCCACGCATGGCGAGAGGTACGGATACGCCCGCCTGCAATTAAACCGAGAACGCGAATGGAGAACGCCGCGAGGGCCAAAATGCCGATCATAGCCCAGTGCGCGCCGCTCATGCGACCACTCCGCTAGCGCGTCGCAAGATCAAGGACATCACGATACCGGAGACCGTCCCAGCGACGATTGCATAGGCTTTCGGCAAACCCAGTGAAATAACAACGATGGTTACGGCGGCGGCTACCATCCATGGTAGCATCTGTGGCCTTCCGCGCCAAAGCCCTCGCGCCATCGCAATGAATGCCGCTGTGAATGCGAATCCTAGTCCAAAGCGTTCAAGGTCGGGCAGCACCGCCCCAACTACCGCTCCGGCTGTGGTTGAAACTGTCCAAACAATGATCATTACGAAGCCTGACCCTATGAGGAAGGCTGCCCCAACATCCGGTGATTTCGCGCGTTCCGCCATCGTCAACGCCCAGTTTTCGTCACCTGTGATGTGGATCGCCAAGAGCTTGGTATTTATCGACAGCCCCGCCAATATGTCTGACAGCGACGCCACGATCCCTATATAGCGTAGGTTCAGCGCGGCCCCAGCCAACGCAGCACCCACCACCGTTTGCGTGGAGGCAAACTGTTCTACCGAAACGATCTGGGACGACCCTGCATGGACTGCGGCGCTCATTAGCCCAACGCCCCACCATGGGAATCCAACTTGGGCGGCAAGAAGACCGAACGCAAAGCCATAGATGGCAGCGCCGAGCGCGAGAGGGAGGATAGCGATAGCACCGTTTTTCATGAGGGCAGGAATAGACAGAATAGCTGATGCGATATATACTTAAATACGACTAAATGTGATTTAATAGCATCACAAGTTAACTGATATTGGGGGGGGTTGAGATCATGGATACAACAGATAGGAAGTTACTCGATCTTCTTCAGAAGAATACCAAGACTTCTGTCCAAACACTTGCAAATGCCACTGGTATATCAACAGCTTCTGTCCAGAGACGGATGCGGACGCTGCGGGAAGCGGGTGTGATCAAACGCGAGGTTGCAATTCTTGATCCGAAGTCTCTGGGCTTAGGCATTACTGCCATCGTATCGGTAGAACTGGAACGTGATCGGCTTGATCAGATTGATGCGTTCAAGCGTAAAGCGCGTGAAGACCGGCAAGTAACGCATTTCTATTGTATTGCGGGCGAGGCCGATTTCATCCTCGTCGTGATGGCAAAAGATATCGCAGGCTACGAAGCCTTTACACATCGGTTTTTCTTTGCCGATAAAAACGTTCGAAAATTTCGGACTTCCATCGTGGTTTCAACGGAGAAAGCAACTTCGGAGTTTCCAATCTCATAGCAGTCATTCCAGCCGTCACCACGAACGGCAACTTCGTCCGCACAGCAGACAGTAATCATGTGCCTCAACTTCGGCCTGATTCACCCTGCCTTAGAACGGTGCCTTTGAGCGGAAATTCATGCCACGCCCGCTTTCGGGATGGCTGAGGCGCAATTCTTCGGAATGCAGCATCATGCGCGGATGATCCAGTGCTGCACCTGTTGCATACAAAGGATCGCCCAAAATGGGATGCTCAAGGCTGAGCATATGCACCCGCAGTTGATGGCTGCGCCCTGTATGCGGCTTTAGGCGCACCCGCGTTTCACCCTCTGCGTGACGCAGAACACGCCAGTCGGTCTGGGCGTGTTTGCCGGTCTCATGGCAGACCATCTGACGGGGGCGATTTTCCCAATCGACGATCAGCGGGGCGTCTATTGTACCGGTCTTT
>DFBW01000011.1 GCA_002366775.1 Roseovarius sp. UBA3070
TCGACAGCATCTACAATCTGTTCAGCCAGCTCGATCCCGGCTGAATTGCTGGCGAAAAACGTCATGCCCTTAGGGATTTGGCCAAAGATCGCCTCTTGTACCTCAGCGTTGCCATGGCCCAGCAACATGGGCCCCGAGCCGATCAGATAGTCGATATAGCGGGTGCCATCTTCATCCCAGACATGCGCATCCTTGCCGGCGCGGATCACCACCGATGGGTCAAAATTACCAAAGCCGCCGCCGGGCAGCACCTCGGCGGCCCGCGCCACCCATTCTGCTTGTGTACCGATTTTTTGCATGGGTCTGTCTTTCTAATCAAGGATCATCATCGGCGCGCCCCAAGCGGCCTCATCAACGGTAATGCCAAGGCCTGCGCCTGTTGGCGGGGCAATCGGCCATTCTCTCGTACCGGGGCGTTCGGGGCCAGCCGAGGGCCCACATAAATGCTTAGGTCGCAGGTGTTCATCAGTCCGCGGGCAGGGGTGCTGGCCGCCAGATGCACTACAGCCGCGGTGGTGATGTCGCTGCCCCATGTGTCCTCAATGCACATCTGTGTGCCAAGGCTGAGGCACAGATCACGGCAGGCTCGCATTGCCGACAGCCCGCCCATTTTGCTCAGCTTCAGGGCGGCGGCATTCATGCAGCCCGCCTGGTGCCCGGCGATGAGGCTGACCACATCATGGGCGCTTTCATCCAGCTTCATCGGCAGGCCAGTGGCGCCATGCACATGTGCGCATTCCAGAATGGTGCGGCAGGGCTGTTCCAGCATCACATCCAGATGCGCCACCGCGCGGCCCACCCGCGTGGCGCTCAGCACGTCGGTCCCACAATTCCAGTCGCCGTAAACCAGCGGCCCATCGCCCACCGCCTCGCGTACCTGCACCAGCCGCGCCACATCTGCCTGCCAGTCCGCATCAGCCCCCAGTTTGACCTGAAACTGGCGCATGCCCTGCGCATAGGCCTCAATGGCCATCCGCGCCATCTCATCGGGGGCCACACAGGTGATCGAATGATACAGCGGCATATCTTGGGCCTGCCGCCCGCCCAGCAGGGCAAACAGCGGCAGATCTGCGGCCTTTGCGGTGATATCCCATAGCGCCGTGTCGATGGCTGATTTTGCATAGAAGTGGCCTTGCAGATGGGCGTGCAGCCGCTCCATTACCGCTTCCGGGCCCACAGGATCAGCCCCCAGCAGAACCGGGGCCATTTCGGTGATCGCAGGGGCCACACCAGCGGCATAGGCGGGCAGGTCATGTGGGATTGGGCAAACCTCGCCCCAACCGGAAATCCCGGTGTCGGTGTCCAGTTTTACCAAGGCAGACGGCGTTACATCACAGGTTTTCCCATCCGCCATGTGATAGGTTTCATGGCTGCGCAATGCCACGACCCACACAGATATACGTTTGATTTTCATGGCTTGACCCTATTCATAAACGGCCACCGGTTGCCCCAACATCGCTTCATCAGGGGCCACCCCCAAACCCGGTTCCGAGGGCGGCGTGGCAAACCCTTGCCGATTGCGTGCACCTTGGCCGGGCACCGGATCAATGCTCAAATGATAGTGGCACAGCCAGGATGCCAGACGATGCGCCTCCGGGGTGGAGGCCGCCAAATGGAGTGCTGCGGTATCTGCCAGGGCCGAGCCGCCCAGATCTTCAATATGCATCTGCCAGCCAACCGAAACGCCAAAATCCCGAATTTGGCGCGCGCGTGTCAGCCCGCCCACGCGGTTGGGTTTCACTTTCACCCCCTCGCAGGCCGCGCGTTTCCACGCCTCCAAATGATCTTGAAATTCATGCATGCATTCATCCAGCATGATCGGGTTTTGCACCCGTCTGGCCACATGGGCGCATTGATCCAGCGTTTCGCAAGGCTGTTCCACCCAGTCGCGGGCTTTGACAGAATTCAGCACTTGGATGGCGGTTGCAGGCGTCCAGGCGCGGTTCACATCGAACGTCACCTTATGGCCCGGGGGTAACCCGGCTGAGATGGCCTCGATCCGCGCGATGTCCAACGTGGTATCAGTGCCGCCCACTTTGGCGGAATGCACCCTATACCCTTTGGCGCGCCGCCTGCGTTGATCACATTGTGCTCAAACCCATCGCTGAGCAGGGCTGTATCTGTTTGCATCCGGTCAGACTGCGGATCGTGGTGCGGGGTAACATCTTGTGGGGCTGCCGGATCGGGGACGGGGCAAAACACCTGCAATCCAGGGACACGCGCATGGGTGCTGCGCGCTTCATCCAACGTTGTTTGCCAACGCGCATCCATCATGGCGTCACCGGTTGTGGCCTGAACCACCGCTTTGGAGTACCAGCCCGAGCGGGTGTTCACATCGGTGTTGTTCATCCCGCAGGCGCCAACCTTGATGATCACATCATCGGGGCCACATTCGGGCACCGGCCAATCCTCGTACCAGTGGTACATATCCATACCGCCGTGTCCGCTCAGGACCATGGCGTTCATTGTGGTGGGTACATCGCTCATATGATCTGCTTTCTATGTCATCACATCTATGCGGGGACGGAGGCTTGCTGGATCATAGGCAGGCGCGTCCAGAATGCGCCCGTCGCGCGGCTGACCTGCGATGATCACCTCCACTTTGGTCCCCGCGAC
>DFBW01000008.1 GCA_002366775.1 Roseovarius sp. UBA3070
TGCAATGCCATGATAACCGAGTTTTGCGCCCCAAGGCCCAGCACGATGTCATCCTCGCTTACACGGCCGATCCTGTCGGCACCGATCCAGCGCACAACGGCGCGACGCGCAGCAATATCTGTAAACTGTGTTGGATAATCAATATAAAGGTTGGTGTTTTGCTGGCTTAAGCGGCCAAGCTGGCGGCGGATCGCTTGGTCTTGCCCGACATCAGGCACACGGACACCACGAAAATTATGAGCCTCGGGCGACACCATTGATATCAACGATTCCGGGGCGGCCTCAAACACCAGATCACCGCGCACAAAGGTACCGCGCCCAACGGCGGTTTCGACCAGTCCCTCATCAGCGGCAATCTTGTAGGCGCGCGCCACGGTTCCCGGCGTGATGCCCAACTGCCAGGCCAATTCCCGCACGGGTGGCATTTTATACCCCGGCTCCAGCGCGCCCGAGCGGATCGCTCCGCGCATGGATTGTACCAATACAATGTACTTGGATTCTACCGAATCCCTCAAATCAGGGGGCCATATTGTATCAGTCACAATGTTTTCCTAGCAGAACAATTCAAGAATCACTATCTAGACGCTACGCAATCTGACGGATTGTATCAATATCATACTAGTACAATGCAGGAGACTCGAGACAATGGCCCCCCTCACCCCAACACACAGCACAGCTTTGACGCAGCTTTCAGCGCGCAGCACCCTGCCGTTCGTGTCACAGGTGGCAATCAAGGTCGCCTATCTCGCTCTTTTGTGGACGCAGCGCAGCCGCACGCGCAACTCCCTGCGCACCCTGCCCGATAGCGTGCTGCGTGACATCGGCCTTACGCCACACGAAACACGCGCGGAATGCCGCAAATGGTTTTGGAGGCCGTAACGTTCCCCGTGACGGATCTCTTCCTACTGGGCCGAAGTTCGCTTCGGCCCATTTTTTGTGGGAGGGTCACTCCATGCCAATGGCCCCGATCAGGCGATAATCCACGCCCTCCCCGGTCACGCAAAGGCTCCAGTGCTCATTGTTTTGCGTTCCACTGCATAGATTGCCCTTCTCATCTGGTTCACGGCAACAGCATGGTCGCAAGGCGTATCATCCCGCTTTTGGCGGGATGGAATAGGTCATTGATGCGCGCGCCACGGGCTGATCCATACCGGCCGAGAAAATCAACACCTCGCCGACGGCCAACACCCGGCCCATCTTTAGCAAACGGCATTCTGCGATCAAATCAGCGTCAGCCACAGGTTTACGCATGAAATCAATCGAACAATTGGTGGTCACGGCCAGCGCCTCGCGTCCGATCATCGCCAGCACGGCCAGATAGACCGATACATCCGCCAGCGCAAAGATCGACGGGCCAGACACCGTACCACCGGGGCGCAAATGCCGCTCGCCCACATTCAGGCGGGTACGAATGCGCATATCGGCCACTTCTTCGATCGTGAATTCTCCGCGCACCTGGGGAAAAACATCATCCAGATATTCCGTCAATTCCTCTGCCGTCAGTTTCACCATGCTTGCTCTTCCTCTGCTCGTTTCGCTAAGAAGGACATAACACGACAGGAGATACAAGATGGCGATCCTTGAACGCAATGACACAGGCGCGATTGCCCGCCTGACACTGAACGCCCCGGAAAAGCTGAATGCTCTCAGTGATGCGATGCTGGCGGCATTACAATCCGAATTTGATGCGTTGGCACAAGACAGCCAAATCCGGGCTGTGATCCTGTCTGGCGCAGGAAAAGCGTTTTGTGCGGGCCATGACCTGAAGGAAATGACCGCCGGGCGCCAATCGCAGGACAATGGGCGCGCCTATTTCGCCGATCTGTTCACACGTTGCGCCAAGGTGATGACATCCATCCGCACCCTGCCCCAGCCGGTGATTGCGCAGCCACATGGCATCGCCACCGCGGCCGGGTGCCAATTGGTTGCCTCTTGCGATCTGGCGGTTGCGGCCCACGGCACCCGCTTTGGGGTGAACGGCGTAAATATCGGGCTGTTCTGCTCTACCCCGATGGTGGCGCTGTCCAGAAATATACCGCGCAAACAAGCGTTTGAGATGCTATCCACAGGTGAATTCATTGAAACAACGCGCGCCCATGAATTGGGCCTGATCAACCGCGCAGTGGCCCCCGAAGACCTGGAACAAGCCACGACAGAGTTGGCACAAACGCTGGTGGCCAAACTGGGATCAGCAGTGAAGGTGGGCAAACAGGCATTTTATCAACAAATAGAGATGCCTCTGGATGCCGCCTACGATTATACCCGCGATGTCATGGTCGAAAACATGCTGAACCGTGACACCGAAGAAGGCATCAAAGCCTTTATCGAAAAACGCGATCCCAAGTGGGACCAATAACCGCTTGTTTCCAATCTAGGCCCAATCCTTTTCCAAAAGGCCCGTTTTTTTGCACCCAATGCTTCGCTACACCAGTGAATACTGAGTGGCAAAACTGGGGGGATGATGCGCAGGGGGCTTTCTGTGGCGTTGGTTTGGTTGTCGGCTGGTGGTGCACTGGCCGCTGATTTGCCGCGCGCGATTCAGCCCGATGATTTCCCGGTTCCCGGCGCAACGTCGGTCCTGCTTGGGCGTGATCTGTTTTTTGATCCAATCCTGTCTGGCAACCGCAATATTTCTTGCGCCAGTTGTCATGACGCCACCCTCGGCAGCTCTGACGGGGTGTCCTTGTCACTGGGGGAAGGCGCACATGGGCGAGGAATGCTTCGAACCGGCGCGCCCGGTCTGGATGAACCGCGACGCTTGCCCCGCAACACGCCATCGCTTTTCAATCTTGGTGCGTTTGAATTCACTGTTCTCATGCATGATGGCCGGGTCGAGGCCGACCCCACAACGCGCTTTGGTTTTCGCCTGCCCGACGGGCGGTTTCTGGAACGCCCTGTGCCCTCGGCGCTGGCGGCGCAGGCATTGATGCCATTGGTGGCTGCAGATGAAATGGCAGGCCACCCCGGCGAAAACCCCGTGGCTGATGCCGTGGCAGCAGGGAATATCACCGGCCTTGGCGGGGCTTGGGATTTATTGGCCCGGCGCGTGGCTGACACGCCTGAATACCGCCAACGCTTTGCTTGGTTGTCGGGGCAAGGGGAACCACTTCACGCACTTGATATTGCACGCGTTTTATCGGATTTCATGGCCTATGAATTCCGCGCCAGCGACAGCCCGTTTGATGCCTTCCTGCGG
>DFBW01000038.1:0-439 GCA_002366775.1 Roseovarius sp. UBA3070
TCTCGCCTTTCGTGGGCTTGTTCCTTGCGCGTATCTCCAAGGGTCGTACTGTGCGTGAATTCATCATCGGTTGCGTCTTTGCACCCGCTTTGGTGTGTTTCGCATGGATGACCATCCTGGGCGGTACCGCGATTGATCTGGAACTGACAGGCAAAGCCGCCGGCGCCATCACCGGGGCCAGCCAGACCAACCAGCTGTTTGCCACACTCGCTCAGATGATCGAAGGCGGTTTGCTGACAGGTCTGACCATCATGTGTGTGGTGCTGATCATGACCTTCCTGGTCACATCGGCTGACTCGGGGATCTTGGTTATGAACACCATCATGTCGGGCGGCAGTCAGGAAACTGGCATCAAACACCGCATCATCTGGGGTCTGATCCTGACCGCCGTGATCGGCACGCTGATCATTGCCGCAGGCGACAACAACCCGATGGACGC
>DFBW01000038.1:502-7428 GCA_002366775.1 Roseovarius sp. UBA3070
CGGTGCGACACAGCCCGCTGAGTGATCATCTCACTTGACTGATATGAAACGGCGCTGCCTTCGGGGGGCGCCGTTTTTCATTGCATCATGAGCTCAGCATCAGTGCCAGAAAGGCCAGTGATGCCGGAACCGCCTGCACATAAAGGATACGCCGGCTTGCGCTCTGGGCACCGTAGAGGCCGGCCACAAACACGCAGATCAGGAAAAACTCGGCCACATTGCGCGCCCATTCGGGATCACTGATTATCAATGACCACAGCAAGCCCGCGGCCAGAAATCCATTGTACAGCCCTTGATTGGCGGCCATCGTCTTGGTTGGCGCAAACAGGTCTTTAGGGAAGGATTTGAACACCTTGGGGCCTTTTGTTTCCCAGGCGAACATCTCAAACCACAAAATATAGAGATGCAAGGCCGCGATCGCGAAGATCAGGATGTCTGCGAGAATTGCCATAATTTGGGCCTCCGGGCTGGTCGGTGTGCGAATTGAGTGATGCGCTTTAAGTTCCAACAAAATTCTGCCATTTGCAAATCAGTTTGAAGCGCCTATATGTAGGGTGTCTGTTTCGGCAGACTATGGACATAAACGCGCTCGTAATAAGCGGATCGGACCCGGGGGCGGTACCCGGCGACTCCACCATAAAACCTTTTATTGGAAGGGGTTAAGGGGTCGAAACAGGATCGACGAACGTCTAAAGGGGTTATGCTTTGTCCCGGCGATATACCACCGTTATCGGTTCACTAAGCATAATTGCCAATAACAATAATGCTCCGGTAGCTCTGGCCGCGTAAGCGGTTCGAGAGATCGAAAACTTAAGTCCTTGCCTCTAGCCAGGTAAGGCGGGGTTCGCAGGCACCTGGCAACAGAAGCCTGCACTTTACCCTCCCACATCCATCGCCCAACCATAGGTTTGACAGGCCATAAAATTACGGGCACAACCATTTACATGGGGTCTTTCGTGCGACTGCCCCACGAGGCCCCAGCCCAAAGCCGCATCCTTGTCATACCAAAGGATGTGCCATGCCTGATATACCCGGCCTGATTGCCCCGTGAAGGCCAAGACTGGCCCAGTAAAAAAGGCAGTGCTGATGCCCCCATCCTTTCATGCGATGTTTCAGGTGTTTGGCCGCATTGGCCTGATGTCCTTTGGTGGCCCCGCGGCGCAAATCTCGTTGATGCACGAGGAGTTGGTGGACAAGCACAAGTGGTTGTCCGAGCCGCAATTCCTTGGTGCATTATCCTTTTGCATGTTGTTGCCGGGGCCAGAAGCCATGCAACTGGCCACTTTTGCTGGCTGGCGATTGCGGGGCATTGCGGGCGGCCTTTTGGCTGGATTGTTGTTTGTGGTGCCCGGCGCGGTGGTGATCCTCGGGCTTGCCCTTGGCTATGCCGCCTGGGGGGATGTGCCCCTTGTGCAGGCGTTGTTCCTTGGCGTGAAGGCGGCTGTGGTGGCCATCGTCTTGCAGGCGTTGTTGAAACTGTCGCGCAAAGCCCTGAACACCCCGGACAGCTGGGCGCTTGCGGGGCTGGCCTTTGTGGCGATGTTCATCCTGTCGCTGCCCTTTCCTCTGGTGATTGGCATGGCCGCAATATGGGGGGCGTGGCGCGCAGCCCCTGGCGAACTGGGGGATGCCAGCCCAGCCACCCTGCCCGCGCTTTCGCGCAGCATCACCATTGCAACCATCTGGATCGCCCTTTGGGCCTTGCCGGTCGCACTGGCATGGGCGGCTGGGGCCACGTTCCTTGTGGAGTTGGGGATATTCTTCTCCAAACTTGCCGTTGTCACCTTTGGCGGCGCCTATGCGGTGCTGGCCTATATGACGCAGGCAGTGGTCGACACCCATGGCTGGCTGAACACCGAACAGATGATAGATGCATTGGGACTGGCCGAAACCACACCCGGCCCGCTTATTCTGGTGACCGAATTTGTCGGCGTGCTGGCTGGATTTCTGAAAGGTGGGGTGGCCCTTGCCTTATCGGCGGGTGCTTTGGTGCTGTGGGTGACGTTTGTGCCCTGCTTCCTGTGGATTTTCACAGCCGCACCATATGTAGAGGCGCTTTTGCAACGCCCTCGACTGAAAGGCGCTTTAAGCAGTATCTCAGCCGCCGTGGTTGGGGTGATCCTCAATCTGTCAATTTGGTTTGCCTTGCATGTTCTGTTTGACACTGTTCACACCACCGCCTTTGGCCCGCGCCCTGAATTGGCCAGCCTGTCCTGGATCAGCGCTGTTTTGGTGGCTGTGGCGGCCCTTGCGCTGTTGCGCTTTAGGGTGCCGCTCATGCCGCTGTTGGCGCTCATGGCGGGACTTGGCGCAATTGCAACGGTTTTGAGCTAGAGCATGCGTTCGAGGGCTTTTGTTTTCCCGCATTATGCCTATGCTGGGCGCAAACGAGGGGCGGAGGCCATCATGTCAGGCTCGATTGATTACGGAAAACTGATGCACCGCGCGATGCGCACGCTTATCCAAAGTGTGCTGACGGATGTTGCCGAAACCGGCCTGCCGGGACAGCACCATTTCTTTATCACCTTTGACACCACGCACCCTGATGCGCGTGTCGCTGACTGGCTGCGGGAACGGTATCCCGACGAGATGACAGTCGTGATGCAAAACTGGTTTGATGCGCTTGAAGTCACGGATGACGGGTTTTCTGTCACGCTGAATTTCGGTGAATCGCCCGAGAACCTCTATGTGCCGTTTGATGCGATCCAAACCTTCGTTGATCCATCTGTGGAATTTGGCTTGCGCTTTGAGCCGCAGGATGAGGACGCGGAAATGGCCGAACTGTCTGTGGCCCCTCCTGACCTGAGTGATTCTGCAGAAAACGATCCAGAGGCTGAGGCGGAAGACGACCCGCACAAGGATGCCGAAATCGTAAGCCTGGACAGTTTTCGCAAATAAGCACCGGCTTCGCCTATATCAACAATCAGGGCTGGCCGCACAGCTGCGCAAAATGACGCGTGTGCAGTGATTGAACTTTTGCCTCTGTCGGGTATGACTGTGCGCAACCCTCCAAGGAGAAGACCCACATGACCAATACCCGCACCGAAACCGACAGCTTTGGCCCACTAGAAGTCCCCGCCGACAAATACTGGGGGGCTCAGACGCAGCGCTCGATCATGAATTTCCCGATTGGGTGGGAAAAACAACCCGTCGCCATCGTGCGCGCACTGGGGGTGATCAAGAAAGCCTGCGCACAAGCCAACCAAGAGTTGGGTAAGCTGGATGACGCGCGCGCTGACGCCATCATTCAGGCCGCTGGCGAGGTGATTGAAGGCAAGTTTGACGACAATTTTCCACTGGTGGTGTGGCAAACCGGGTCGGGCACGCAATCGAACATGAATTCCAACGAGGTGATCGCCAACCGCGCGATTGAAATCATGGGCGGCGTCATCGGCTCCAAAGACCCGGTGCACCCAAATGACCATTGCAATATGGGTCAGTCCTCAAACGATACCTTTCCCACCGCGATGCATATTTCGGCAGCGATGATGGCCCATAATGTGCTGCTGCCTGGGCTGGAAAAATTGCACGCCGGTTTGCAGGCCAAGGTTGAGGCGTTTGACGGTATCATCAAGATTGGCCGCACCCATACGCAAGATGCCACGCCTTTGACTCTGTCACAGGAGTTTTCAGGATACACGCATCAGGTGGCCATGGGGATCCGGCGCGTAAAAGACGGCCTGGGCCGGATTTATGAGCTGGCACAGGGTGGCACCGCCGTAGGCACCGGGCTGAACACCACCAAAGGCTGGGATGTGATGGTGGCCAAAAACATGGCCGAGATCACAGGGCTGCCATTTGTGACCGCACCCAATAAGTTTGAGGCGCTGGCAGCGCATGACGCGATGGTTGAAATCTCGGGCGCGTTGAAAACGGTGGCGGCATCATTGTTCAAGATCGCCAATGATATTCGTCTGCTTGGGTCCGGCCCGCGTTGTGGCTTGGGGGAATTGGTTTTACCTGAAAACGAGCCGGGATCCTCGATCATGCCAGGCAAGGTAAACCCAACGCAATGCGAGGCGCTGACCCAAGTCTGTGCACATGTGATGGGCAATGATGCAGCCGTTGGCTTTGCCGGGTCTCAGGGACATTTTGAATTGAACGTTTACAAGCCAATGATGTCTTATAACGTATTGCAATCTATGCAGCTTTTGGGGGATTCTGCCTCGGCCTTTACTGACAATCTGGTGGATGGATTGCAGGCTGATGAGGTGCGTATCGACAAGCTGATGCGCGAAAGCCTGATGCTGGTGACGGCGCTGGCGCCTGAGATCGGGTATGACAACGCCACCAAGGTCGCCAAGACCGCCCATAAGAACGGCACCACCTTGAAGGAGGAAGCGATTGCGTTGGGATTTGTGGATGCAGAGACCTTTGATCGTGTCGTGCGTCCTGAAAATATGATTGGGCCTAAGTGATGGCCAAGCCGGTCAATCTGAACCGGTTTCGCAAAGTCAAAGAGCGGGCCGCCAAAAAGGCCCGCGCTGATGAAAACGCCGTGAGCTTTGGGCGCACGAAACTGGAAAAATCGGTTGCGACCGCAGAGCTTGATAAGCAGAGCACCGCTTTGGATCAGCACAAGCGCGAGCCATGACGGGACGGCCCGTCAAACATTCTCTGACGTTGCGAGGGCACCGAACAAGTGTGTCTCTTGAGGCAGAGTTTTGGCAGGCTTTCCGGGATATAGCCGTCCAAAAAAGCATTTCAATCAACGCCTTGGCGGCAGAAATTGATGCATCTCGCGGTGTTGAAAGCGGGCTGGCATCCGCGATACGGGTCTATGTTTTGGAGCAATTTACCAAACCTTAACCAAGAACTGGACAGAATGGTGACATGTCCCATTTGCCTGCACACATACAACCCGATAGATGGCTGATTCAATTGTTCAGCTCCAAAGCCGCCGCGACAGGAGGCGTCGTTCGACGACAATTTAGTGACATTGAAACTGTGGTTGGTTGGGAGAGATTTGAACATGAAATCCGCCGTCGAGGATATCATTGTTTTGCAAATGCCGGTCAGGTGATTGTCATATGCAACCAAGACCCTGTTCATGTGGTTTGCTGACCCAAATTTCTTAAAGAAATTTGCCAAGAAAATTTGAATTTTCTTGCGCGTTAGATCAACGTCTATGGGTGATTTTCAGCCAAATCCCATCCTTACCGCGAACCGTTAAATGCGCCACAGGCATGGCTTCACGTCCTTTAACCGGTTCAAAGCGAAACCTGCGCACAAGCATGGCCAACAACAACGGCCCTTCGATCATCGCAAAACCTGCGCCCGTACACACCCGCGGGCCCGCAGAAAACGGCATATAGGCGTTGCGCATACAAGCACGGCCATTCTCGGTTCCGAACCGCGATGGATCAAAACCATCAGGATCATCCCACAGCCGTTCATGGCGATGCAGATGCCAGGGGCTGAGCACGATCTGGCTGCCTTTGGGCACGCGGCGATTGCGAAATTCTTCGGGGCACGCGGCCTCGCGGACCATCATCGGCACAGGCGGATAAAGCCGAAGCGTTTCCCGGAACACATCACGGGTGATCGCCAGTTTGGACATAGTCTTGAACTCGGGTGTTTCGCCAAGGGCGGCGGCTTCTTCGGCCACGCGATCTTGCCACTCAGGATAGAGCGCCAGCAGATAGAATGCCCAGGCCAGGGCCGAGGCGCTGGTTTCATGCCCCGCCAAAAAGAAGATGGCGACCTGATCAACCATCTCTTCGGTGGTAAACCTCTCTGAGGTCTCAGGATCGGCAGTGGTCATGATCTTGGTGGCCAGATCATCAGGCGCGGTGTTGGCCTTTATCTCGGCCATGCGCTCGCGAGTCAGTTGAGTGATTAACTCTCGGATTACCCGTGCGGTGCGTTTGGTCTCGGACCTATGAAAGCGTGGCATCCACCGTGGCAAAGGCAATAACGCGCCGAGGTTCAACACTGGCTGGGTGCGCTGATGTTCACGAAATTCCTCAAACACTTTGGTGGCGACCTCGTGCTGAATAGGAATTGAGAAAAGCGTGCGAAAGATCACATCGGCGGCGGCGTGGCTGGTTTCGGGCTCAATATCCAGCGGCGTGCCATCCGCAAGGTCAGACATACGCCGCACAGCCCCCTGCCCGGCCAGCACCATGGCGGGAAATACGTCGCGCAGCCGCCCGCCCTCAAACGCCGGATCAATGATGCGGCGCTGGCGTTTCCACACGTCGCCATTGGTCACAAAAACCGAGTTGCCCAACAAAGGTTTCAACCCTTCGCGCACCCTGTCTGATTTGGGAAAATCATCAGGGCGTTGTTTTAACACCAGATCCACCAATTCAGGTTGGTTGCACATGAACGAGCGAAAAAACGGCGTGCGGAACTCGGCCATCCAGGCACGATAAAGGCGTGCAGGTTGGGCCGATAGAATGTCCTGACGAAACAACTTCAGATACCGAAGGAAAGAGGCGCGCCCTTCCCGAGCCGGGGGTTTGGGGGGCAATGTCATGTGCGCATCCCAGTGAACTTGTTTACCGGGGTTTCGATCCGGCTGGGGGATGGGGGGCGATCTGCATAACGATCCCCCAATGTGATTGGCCCGGCGGTGATCTGAAAATAGTCGTAATCACCCGGTTGGTCAAAAGCGCAGAGATACTGGAAGTGCAATCGAAAGAAGCGCCATCGCAAGGCCTTCCACCGCGCGGGGCTGAGGGTTTGGGTGAACGCCGCTGACATCACAAGTGGCCAGCGTTTGCCCGTAGGCGCAACACCGGACACCGCCACCGGATCACAAAGCGCAAAAGCACAGCCATCGCCGGGGGCGGTGACGTCGATCCAGCTCAGCTCGTTACGTTGGGACAAATAGTGCAGATCCGCCCGCAGCCGATCAGCATGGCGCAGGAAAGACACCATTGGCACCACTTGGCCCAAGGTGAGGAAAGAGAGCTCGGGGC
>DFBW01000040.1:0-6601 GCA_002366775.1 Roseovarius sp. UBA3070
AGGGGCCACACGCCCCACTGCGGGCCCCGAACTCGTGTTGGAGGCCTTGTCACAGATCACCGCCGCCCCGGTGGGCTAGGGCGCTTTTCATTCATGCAACCGCGGGGTAGGTCTGGCGTAGCCATCACCGGAGGTCCCATGCCTGACACCATGTTACTGATTCAGATGTTGATCCTTCTGATGGTCATTGGGGCCTTTGCCGGTGTGTTGGCTGGCCTTTTGGGCGTTGGCGGTGGAATCGTGCTGGTACCTGCATTTTTCTATGCGTTTCAAACGCTTGGGTATGGTGGGCCGCAGTTGATGCAGGTCTGTTTGGCCACCTCGCTGGCCACTATAATCGTCACCTCTTTGCGTTCAGTCCTGAGCCACCACAAAAAGGGCGCTGTGGATTGGCATATCCTGCGCAGTTGGGCACCGGGCATCGTGATCGGTGCCATATTGGGGGTGAGCGTGGCGTCCAATCTCAGCTCCACAGCGTTACAGAGTGTCTTTGGATGTCTGGGTATTGTGGTTGGCCTTTATATGGGGTTTGGCCGCGCTGAATGGCGGCTGGGCGCTGCGATGCCCATCGGAATTACCCGTGCTGCCATGTCACCGGTTCTGGGGTTTTTGTCCGTCATGATGGGCATTGGTGGCGGCAGCTTTGGTGTGCCACTGATGAGCCTTTATAACACGCCCATCCACCGGGCCGTCGCCACTGCGGCAGGGTTCGGTATGACCATTGCGGTGCCGTCGGTTGCGGGCTTTTTGCTGTTGCCGATTGATCCGGCGACACGCCCGCCGCTGACCATTGGGGCTGTCAATCTGGTGGCCTTTGCAGTTGTGATTTCAATGACGTTGATCACTGCCCCTGTCGGGGTAAAACTGGCCCATGCGATGGACCCCAAACCGCTAAAGCGGGTGTTTGCAGTGTTCCTGACGTTGGTCGCGCTGAATATGCTGCGCAAAGCCTTGGGATGGTAGAGGGATATCTGAGCAAAAGCCGGGCCAAATGGCCTGTGGATGACGCGCTGTCGCCCTGACGCCAGCCCGCTGGAGGAGAGAGCCGCTCAGCCCTTGGCGTCACCTCGTGCAAAACGTGCAGCCCGCCCGCCACGCCGCTTGGTCAGCATCGAAGAGCGATCAGGCAAAGCCGCCATGATCTCACGCCGTTCCTCGGGTGTCATTTTTGACCACAGCCGGATTTCATCCATTGTGCGGTTGCATCCGGTGCATATCTTTGCCTCTTGGTGGACCACGCAAATGCTCACGCAAGGGCTTTCCACCTCAGAGCGGTTCCAGATGTTCTGCTCGTTCATTGCGCGGCCTTCATGTAGTTTAAGCGGTCCAACACGCCCTGCAAGATATACGAGGCGGCGATATTGTCGATCACTTCCGCGCGGCGCTTTCGGGTCGCATCCGCCTCGAGCAAGGCCCGTTCGGCGGCGACGGTGGATAGACGCTCGTCCCAGTATCCAATCGGCAGCTCTGTCAGCCGTTCCAGATTGCGCGCAAAGGCACGGGTGGATTGGCAGCGCGGGCCTTCTGATCCATCCATGTTGTAGGGCAGACCCAGAATGATGCCAGCCACATCACGCTCGGCCACAATTTCCAGCAAGCGCGCGGCGTCCACGCCAAATTTCTTGCGCCGCACAGTTTCATGGGGCGATGCAACAGCCCGCATGCCATCCGAGACCGCAACCCCGATGGTTTTATCCCCCAGATCAAGCCCCATAATGGCGCGCATGGGCGGCAGGGCGGCAGCAAAACCCGCGATGTCGTCACAGATCATTGGGCCACCCCAGCATCTTGGGCGGCGGCAAGGATCTGTTGCAACTCGGCCGGGCGGCCTTCAAAAACGCTCTGGGCTTCGCCATAGATCAGGGCCGCCTGATCGGTATCGCCCAACACCCCCAATGCCCGGATCAACCGTGCCCATTCCTGTGCTGTGCCGCCTTGGGTGGCCAGCCTGTCGGACAATTGTGTGACCATGCCTTGGATCATCGCCTGACGGTCTGCGTCGGTCATATCCTCAGCCGCGGCGATGGCATCGGCGTCAGGGCCAGGGGCTTTGGTCAGCGGTGGCAGGGTATAATCGACACCCGCACTCCAGGCGACGGCCTCAATCTGTTCGCGCAGTGACCCCAGCCAAGGCGCATTGGCCGGGCTGTCACGCAAAAGGCCCTCCATGATCGGAAAGGCCGCATCAGGGCGATCCACCTGCAACAGGTATTGTGCCAGATAATACAGCGCGATCGGGTGCTTGGGGTCTTTTGCCAACCCTGCGCGCAAGGCATTTTCAGCCTCGGTGGAAACATAACCACCAGCCGCCGTAATCAGCAGGTCAGCATAAAGCGCATGGTCGCGCGCCATGGCATCCGCGCCTTTGAGGGCAATCACCCGCGCTTGTGCGGCATGGGCGGCATCGGCGTGACCCAAGGCGGCCTCGTTTCTCACCAACAATTCAAGTCCTTGCAGATCATCAGGGCGCGTTTCAACGGTTTTGCGCAGCTTCTCCATCAGGTCCAGAAATTCCGGTGTTGCCTGGGGCGTTGGCGCCGAAGGGATGCCATTCATACGCTCTTCGGCCTTGTCTTGGGTCAGGCGATTGGCGCGCTGTTCGTCAGATGCCGCGATGCGCGCCTTGATTGGCAAATCAACATAGCCCGGCGCACCCAATTGTGTGTAGAGCAAGCCAGTACCGCCCAGCAGTACCAGACTCACAAGCGCGATCATGATCCGCCCCGATTGACGTGGCGCAGGCTCAGCCTCGGTCTGGCAAAGTGCATCGGCGGCTAGGATACGGCGCGACACTTCAGTGCGCACGCGGTCTGCTTCTTCTTCGTTCAGCACACCGCGCGCCAGATCACGCTCCACGTCTTCCAGTTGGTCGCGGTAGATTTGCAGATCAAATTCGCCCGCGGTGCCCACAGCCTGTGGTCCGCGCCACAAGGCACGCCCCAGCAACCCGGCCACAATCAGGCATATAAGTGTGATGAGGATCCAAAATATCATGTGTTCTCCTGCATTGCCTTTCATCTATCCTCGTCGGGGCAAGGAAAAAAGAGACAAAGTATCACATGTCTATCAGCCTTGATGTCCAACAGGTGGAATGTCGCAATCTGTGCGTTTATTGCCGCGCTCTGTGTCCCTGTGACCGGGGAAAAGGCGCATAGAAAATCATCGCATCCTGCCCGCGATTCCAACCAATAGCCCCGAGAGCCCGCATGAGACGTTATTCCGCCTTTGCCATCGCCCGAGAAGCCGCCCGCTATCATTCCGGTTGGGAGCGCGCCTGGGCGTCACCAGACCCAAAGAAGAAATACGATGTGATCATCATCGGGGCCGGGGGGCATGGTCTCGCCACGGCGTATTATCTGGGCAAGAACCACGGCATCACCAATGTGGCGATCATCGAAAAGGGCTGGCTGGGGGGCGGCAACACGGGCCGGAACACAACGATTATCCGCTCGAACTATTTGCAGGATCCATCGGCGGCGATCTATGAAAAGGCACGCAGCCTTTACGAAACGATGAGTCAGGACCTGAACTTTAACGTGATGTTCAGCCCGCGCGGCGTGATGATGCTGGCCCAGACCCAGCACGAAGTCCGCGGCTATGAACGCACCGCCCACGCCAACGCCTTGCAGGGTGTGACAACCGAATTCATCTCGCCCACACGGGTCAAGGAACTGGTGCCGATCATCAATCTGGATGGCCCGCGTTATCCGGTTTTGGGCGCCTTATGGCAGGCCCGTGCCGGAACTGCGCGTCATGATGCGGTGGCCTGGGGCTATGCGCGTGCCTGTTCTGATATGGGCATGGATGTGATCCAGAAATGCGAAGTCACCGGCGTGCGCAATGAAGGTGGCAAAGTTGTGGGTGTCACCACCACCAAAGGCCAGATTGATTGTGACAAACTGGGCATCGTGGTGGCCGGTCATTGTGGTGATCTGGCAGGGCAGGCGGGCTTTCGGTTGCCGGTTGAATCGGTGCCATTGCAGGCGCTTGTCTCTGAGCCGATCAAACCCTGCATGGATGTGGTTGTGATGGCCAACACAGTGCATGGCTACATGAGCCAATCCGATAAGGGTGAAATGGTGATCGGTGGCGGCACTGATGGGCACAATGGCTTTACTCAGCGTGGATCGTTCCACCATATTGAGGAAACGGTCCGGGCCTTGGTTGAAACCTTCCCGATGATCGCGCGCCTGAAAATGCTGCGCCAATGGGGCGGCATTGTGGATGTGACTGGGGATCGGTCTCCGATCCTGTCAAAAACACCGGTTGAAAGCATCTTTATCAACTGTGGCTGGGGAACGGGCGGGTTCAAATCCATCCCCGGTTCGGGTTTTGGCTTTGCCGAACTGATGGCCACCGGGTATTCGCCACTGACCGAAGCGTTTAACCTCGATCGCTTCAAGGAAGGCCGCTTCATTGATGAAAGCGTTGCAGCGGGGGTTGCTCACTGATGGCCCGTTTGCGTCCTTTCACAGATGCGTTGCGGGCGGAAACTGGCCCATGCCAATCCGCCCAATCTGCGGGGTTTGGCCCAATTTGCCCGGGGGTTTCCGCTCAGCCTTCACAGTCTGAGTTTGCGAGCCCATCCTTTCTGACGCATAGAAAGGAGACCACATCATGGCTGACTACGGCAATTCTCGCAATTACCCACCCGATCATCTCAGCACTGGCGGAGGCGGGACAGTTTTGTTCTGGGTTCTCTTTGCTGTCGCAGGACATCCCAGCGGCGTTGGCGCTGATCCCATCAGCGTGCCAGCCGACAACGCGGTTGTCATCGAATAACTATTCCCAATCTCTATCTGCATCAGGTGGGCGTGAATTGGCGCCCGCCTTTGCTGCACGCGCAACCCACCCAAAATTCTTCGAAGAATTTTGCCAAGAAAACTCGAATTTTCTTGGTGCGACTTTGATCGGAGGCAAAAAATGCTGATCCTCACCTGTCCCTGTTGTGATGTCACAGGCGAAGAAACTGAATTTGCCGCTGGAGGCGAGGCGCATCTGAAACGCTTCGGGCCTGGGTCAACTGATGATGATTTTCATGACTATCTGTTCATGAAGGAAAACCCCAAGGGGGTGCATCTGGAGCGTTGGCGCCATGCCAATGGTTGCGGCAAGTGGTTTTTGGCCGCGCGCGACACCATGACCATGGAAGTTTATGGCACCTATTCTGCTCAGACATATGAGCCACCAAAAGCGATCAAAGACGCCATTTCGGCCAAACGACCCGGCTGGCGCTGGAGGGAATTCTCATGAGCACACGTCTTGCCACTGGCGGCCGGCTGATCGACCGCACCAAATCAGTTTCCTTCTCGTTCAACGGCAAGCGCCTTGAGGGCCGCGCGGGTGACACGCTGGCCTCTGCCTTGTTGGCCAACAACCAGATGATGGTGGGCCGATCGTTCAAATACCACCGCCCGCGTGGCATTGTGGCCAGCGGTGTGGAAGAACCCAACGCTTTGTTCAACATGGGCGAAGGGGCCGGTTTTGAGCCGAACCAACGTGCCACCACGACCGAGCTTTTTGAGGGGCTGACCTGCAAAAGCCAGAACCACTGGCCAAATCTTGAATTTGATATAGGTGCCGTCAATAAATACCTTGGGCGGTTCTTGCCTGCGGGTTTCTATTACAAGATGTTCATGTACCCGCGCGCGTTCTGGAAGCATGTATACGAGCCGTTTATCCGCCAGTCTGCCGGCTTGGGCAAAGCGCCGCGCGACCGGGATCAGGATAAATACGAACATTTTTACGCCTTCAGTGATGTTTTGGTGATCGGGGGCGGTGTGGCGGGCCTGCAAGCCGCCAAGACTGCGGCAGATTCCGGTGCCAAGGTCATGGTGCTGGAACAGACCGCAGATTGGGGCGGGCGTGCCTGCGTCGATGGCGGCACAGTGGATGGCGCGCCTGTGGATAAGTTTGTTCAAAAAACTTTAAGCAAGCTTCAGGAAAACCCAAATGTAACCCTGCGCAGCCGCATGATGGGGGCCGGGGTTTATGACCATGGGTATGCGCTGGGATACGAGCGCCTGACAGACCATCAGCCCGACGCACCGGGCCCTCGCCATCGCCTGTGGCGCATCCGTGCCAAGCAGATTGTGACCGCGACGGGTGCGATTGAACGCCCCCTCAGCTTTGCCGGGAATGACGTGCCGGGTGTGATGCTGGCCTCGGCAATCCGCGATTACGCGGTGAATTTCGGCGTTTCTGTCGGGGACCGCACTGCGATTGTCACCAACAATGATGACGCATATCGCACTGCCATTACCCTTAAAAATATGGGTCTGGACGTGCCGGTGATTCTGGACGCCCGCACAACGGGTGGCGGCGCGCTGGCGGATGAGGCGCGCGCGCTTGGCATCCGGGTTGAAAATGGCAAAGCCATTGCCAAAGTCAAAGGCACCCGCCGTGTTGAAGGTATCAGTATTTGTGCGCAGGCCGGTGAAGGGGCTGTTCTGGAAGACATAAAATGTGATGTCGTTGCCATGTCGGGCGGCTGGTCACCGGTTGTGCACCTGTGGTCACATTGTGGTGGCAAGCTGCTCTGGGACGACGCGCACGCCATGTTCCGCCCGGATGTGCATAAAGCGCCAACTGGTGCCGCCGG
>DFBW01000040.1:6757-7716 GCA_002366775.1 Roseovarius sp. UBA3070
GCGCGTGAGGGCTACGCGTCGGTGGAGCACGCCAAGAGGTACACCACGCTGGGCATGGCAACCGATCAGGGAAAGCTTTCCAACATCAACGGCTTGGCGATCTTGTCGGATGCGCTGAACCAACCGATTCCGCAAACCGGAACCACCACTTTCCGCCCGCCTTACACGCCGATTTCTCTGGCATCTATCGCGGGCGAGGCGCGCGGAGAAATATTCCAGCCACTGCGCAAAACCGTGATTCACGAATGGCACGAAGAAAACGGTGCCTTCTTTGAACCCGTTGGTGCCTGGCGTCGGCCTTATTGCTATCAGCAGGACGGCGAAACTATTGACGCCGCCGTGACCCGCGAAATCAACGGCACGCGCAATTCTGTGGCGCTGTTGGATGCCTCGACCCTTGGCAAAATCATCGTCAAAGGGCCGGATGCAGGCAAGTTTCTGGACATGATGTATACAAACATGATGTCGAACCTGAAGCCCGGCAAATGCCGGTATGGCCTGATGTGCGGCGAGAATGGTTTCTTGCAGGACGATGGTGTTGTGGCGCGTTTGGACGAAGATACCTTCTTGTGCCACACCACCACAGGTGGCGCCGAAAACATCCATGGCCACATGGAGGACTGGTTGCAATGTGAATGGTGGGATTGGAAGGTTTACACCGCCAATGTGACCGAGCAATACGCCCAGATCGCCGTGGTTGGCCCCAACGCCCGCAAGGTGCTGGAGAAGCTGACGTCGGATGACATCTCAGCTGAGGCACTGCCGTTCATGGGGTTTGGCGACATCACTTTGGATGGCGTGTCGGCACGCGTCTACCGCATCTCGTTCTCGGGTGAACTGAGCTATGAGATCGCTGTGCCTGCCTCTTATGGCCGTGCGCTGTGGGACAGGTTGCTTGAGGCTGGGGCCGAATTCAACGTCACCACCTACGGCACAGAAGGGCTGCATGTGATGCGCGC
>DFBW01000040.1:7810-8797 GCA_002366775.1 Roseovarius sp. UBA3070
CGCTCGCATATGGCGGATCCCAACCGTTGGAAGCTGGTCGGCTTGGAAACGCTTGATGGTTCGGTGTTGCCCAATGGGGCCTATGCGGTGGCGGATGGTGAAAACGCCAATGGCCAGCGCAATGTGCAGGGCCGGGTGACCTCAACCTATTATTCGCCCACGCTTGAGCGCGGCATTGCGATGGGTCTGGTGTTGCACGGGCCGGATCGCATGGGCGAGGTGATAGATTTTCCAAAGGTGGATGGCGCCGTGATCCAGGCGAAAATCGTCGATCAGGTCTTCTTTGATAAAAGCGGGGAGAAACAAAATGTCTGAGCCAGTTGCCCCATTGAACGGTGCCAAATACGAAGGCTTTGTCACTGTGCAGGCCATGGGCTTGCAAGGGATGATCACCCTGCGCGGTGATTTGTCCTCGGCCAAGGTTGGCAAAGCCGTGAAGGCCGCCACCGGGCAGCCCGTCCCGGCGCAGCGCAAAGTTGCAGTGGATGGGGACGCCGGAATGGCATGGATGAGCCCGGACGAGCTGTTGCTTTTTGTGCCCTATCCCGAGATTGATGCCAGGCTGGAGGCGCTGCACAAAGCGCTGTCCGGTGAGCATTTCCTGGCCGTCAATGTCTCGGATGCCCGTGCGATGTTCCACCTTGAGGGCAACGGTGCGCGCGAAGTCATTGCCAAATTATGCCCCGTTGATATGTCCCCGGACGCGTTTGGCCCCAGTGATTTTCGCCGCTCCCGCATGGCGCAGATCCCCGCTGCCTTCTGGATGCCGAACGATGTCAGCGTGCAGATCGTCTGTTTCCGTTCGGTTGCGGAATATGCGTTCAACCTTCTGAAGGATGCGGCTGAACCGGGCGGGCAGGTGGGCTATCTGGCGTAAGGTGCCCCCGTTCATTTGTCGCGCGCCAGTGCTGCGATAAAGCGCCATGGAATGCGTGCCAGGACCGCCAATTCAGTGTCTGACGATGGTCCGGGGCCGGGTCAACGCGG
>DFBW01000228.1:0-3299 GCA_002366775.1 Roseovarius sp. UBA3070
AAGGCTATGTCGTGGCTTTTGATGATGTGACCGATCTGGTCAGTGCCCAGAGGATGGCGGCCTGGGGGGATGTGGCGCGCCGGATTGCCCATGAAGTCAAGAACCCTCTGACGCCCATTCAACTGTCAGCGGAGCGCATCAAACGCAAGTTTGGCCGTCAGTTAGAAGAAGGCCCTGCACAGGAGCTTGAGCAGCTGACCGATGTGGTGGTGCGCCAGACCAATGACCTGCGCCGCATTGTTGATGAGTTTTCCAAATTTGCCCGGATGCCCGAGCCCGAAACCAAAGCGGAAAGCCTGTCCAAACTGGTGCGCGAGGCCACTTTGTTGCAAGATAGCGGTCAGCCGGATGTTGTCTTTGAAACTGATTTGACGGCCGATGATCTGGCCACGGATGTGGATGCGACCATGATCAATCAAGCCCTTACAAACCTGTTGAAGAACGCCGGGGAAGCGATTGAAAGTTATGTTGAAAAAGGCGATGTGGTGGATGGATTCCAGCCGACCATCCGGGTCAGTTCAGCCATTGAAGGCCCCGAGGCGGTGATCCGCATTGCCGACAATGGTATTGGGTTGCCTCAGGACCGCTCGCGGTTGTTTGAGCCATATGTCACCACCCGAGACAAGGGCACGGGTCTGGGCCTGCCAATCGTGAAAAAGATTATTGAAGAGCATGGCGGAACGTTGATCCTTGATGACGCGCCGCCCTTTGGTGATGGCACCCACTGCGGGGCAATGGCGGTGATCCGTTTGCCCCTGATCGGGGCTGAAACCAAAACAGATGAAACAGTAAAACGAGCAGTGTGAGGTCAAGATGGGCGATATTCTGATTGTCGATGATGAACGCGATATACGCGAGTTGATCGCGGATATTCTGGAAGATGAAGGGTATGGCACCCGCCGGGCCGGCAACTCAGATGATTGCATGGCCGCCATCGCCAAAGAACGCCCGGCGCTTCTTATCCTGGATATCTGGCTCAAGGACAGCCAGATGGACGGGATCGACATCCTCAAAACAGTCAAGCGCGATTACCCCGAAGTCCCGGTGGTTATTATTTCCGGCCACGGGAATATTGAAATTGCAGTGGCGGCCATCAAGCAAGGCGCTTACGATTTCATCGAAAAACCGTTTAATATTGATCAGTTACTGGTCGTCATACGGCGTGGCATGGAAGCCGCGCACCTTCGCCGTGAAAACATCGCGCTGAAACAGCGTGATGTGGAACCCGCCGAAATGCTGGGTGATTCGACGGCACTACGCACCCTCATTGGGCAATTGGAGAAAGTCACCAAATCCAATGGTCGCGTTATGCTGTCGGGGCCTGCCGGGGCGGGCAAGGAACTGGCCGCGCGGTATATTCACGCCAATTCCAACCGGGCCTCGGGGCCATTTGTTGTGGTTGGCTGTGCGTCAATCGAACCAGAACGGATGGAAGAAGTTCTGTTTGGCCGTGAAAACGGCGAACGTGGGATTGAACCGGGCCTGCTGGACGAGGCCAATGGTGGCGTGATCTACTTTGATGAGGTGGCAGATATGCCCCTTGGCACCCAGTCCAAAATCCTGCGGGTGTTGGTTGATCAGACATTCCTGCGTGTTGGCGGGGCCGAAAAGATGCGCGTGGATCTGCGGGTCATTTCTTCGACCAACCGTGATCTGGAAGCCGAGATTGCTTCGGAACGCTTCCGCCGAGAACTGTATCACCGTTTGAACGTGGTGCCGGTGCCGGTGCCATCACTGGAGGAGCGACGCGAAGATATCCCGCTTTTGGCCAATCATTTCATAGACATGTTCAACAAAACTCAGGGCCTGCCGCTGCGACTTCTGAGTGAGGAAGCCAATGCATTGCTGCAAACCATGACATGGCCGGGCAATGTGCGTCAGCTGCGCAATGTGATTGAACGGGTGTTGATCCTGGGAGATGGCACCGGGCCGATCCAGACCGGCGAATTGCCCGGAGAATCTGCGCCTGCCAGCGCCGATGAGGGCCGCGTTGTGCTGTCGGGCGCGATCGCCACCATGCCTCTGCGCGAGGCGCGTGAAGCGTTTGAACGCGAATATCTGCTGACCCAGATTAACCGGTTTGGCGGCAATGTCAGCCGCACCGCCGAGTTTGTCGGCATGGAGCGCTCGGCGCTGCACCGTAAGTTGAAATCACTGGGTGTTGTGACCGGGTCCAAGGCGGGCGGGCGCGGCGCGCATTTGGACCTGGAGACAGAAGAAACGGATTAAGTTTGCCACGCCCAGCGTGAAATTCGGTAGCTAAGGGTGTGTTTTATAACATCAAGTAGGTGGTGTAACTATTTGATACTGTCCGGTTTTCAACCGTATCGCACAGGAATTTGCCGACAGCGGAGGCAACACCTTAGTGGCCTTTAGTGTCGTGGCTTTCACCACCGCATCCTGACATGCTGGCAGGCGGACAGGGGCATAGCCTGATTTGGCCATGCAAGCCCCGACATATTCTTTGCGCACTTCCTCATTCGCGTCATAGGTTTCAATCGTGTCGGGCGTGATCTGTACCCAGATTGTCTGACAGACCCCAGCTGCATCACAAATCACCCTCGGGGCTTCCTGGCCCGGAATATACCGTGTGTCCTGATCCACAGGCACATCGCGCAGGGCACGCAGCTTGCAATCGGCCAGGTCCGAGTTCATCCGCTGCACCGGCGCACCTTCCTTGTAAAACAGGCTTAGCGGAGTGCAACCAACCAAAATGGTTGAGAAAACAATAGGGAAAACGAGTTTGCGCATATCAAATCACCTTAATTCACCGGGACACCGCACCTGAGACAAACCGATTGACCAGACGCAACCCTTCTGTCATTCAAAACCCTCAAACGGGATGAGGCAAGCCCTATGAAGGTCATCATCTGCGGTGCAGGTCAGGTCGGGTGGCAAATTGCGCGCCATCTGTCGGGTGAAAAGAACGACGTAACTGTCGTGGATAGCAACCCCGATCTTGTGCGCCGTGCTACCGATACATTGGATGTCCAGGGCCTGGCAGGCTTTGCCAGCTACCCCGATGTGCTGGATCGGGCAGGGGCGCGCGATGCGGATATGATCATCGCGGCGACGCACTCGGATGAGGTCAACATGGTCACCTGTCAGGTGGCGCATTCGGTCTTTGCCATCAATCGCAAAATCGCACGGCTGCGCAGCCAATCCTATCTGGATGCGATTTATTCTGATTTGTACCGGCGTGATCACATGCCCATCGATGTGGTGATCAGCCCCGAACGCGAGGTGGCAGAGGCCGCATTGCAACGGCTGGCCGCGCCAGCTGCGTTTGATACCGAGCA
>DFBW01000228.1:3338-8696 GCA_002366775.1 Roseovarius sp. UBA3070
GTGGTGAACACGCCATTGCGGCAGTTGAGTGATCTGTTTTCAACCCTGCGTGTGGTGGCCTTGGCCGTGCGCCGCGAGGGGCGATTGTTTGCGCCAGAGTCCGGTGATCAATTGTTTGTGGGCGATGAGGCGTATCTCTTTGCCCCGGTTGAGGATATACCGCGCACTTTGGAGGTGTTTGGCAAGTCTGAATCCAAACAGGAACGGATCGTCATCATCGGCGGCGGCAATATCGGCCTTGCCGTGGCCAAGTCGCTGGAAGACCGTCGGGGGGGCATCCGTGCGAAAGTGATCGAGCGGTCCCGGTCGGTGGCCGAATTTGCGGCTGACACGCTGGAACGCACGATCGTGCTGCATGGCGATGGATTGGATGCCTCGCTGTTGCACGAGGCGGGGATCAGCCGGGCAGATGCGGTGCTGGCTGTCACTGATGACGACAAAACCAACATGTTGGCCGCAGTGCGCGCCAAGGCCGAGGGCTGCCCGATGGCCATAAGCCTGATCAACGACCCCACATTGCAACCCCTGTTGGAGCCCTTGGGCATTGATGCCTATATCAACCCGCGCGCCACCACAGTCAGCTCCATCTTGCGCCATATCCGCCACGGGCGGGTGCGCGGCGTCTATTCCATTGGTGACAGCGAAGCCGAAGTGATCGAGGCCGAAGTGATGTCGACCTCCTCGATTGCGGGCACAGCCATCCGCGATATTGATTTCCCGGAGGGCGTACTGGTGGGCGCTGTCAAAAAGGGCGATGTGATCCACAAACCCACAGGCGGGTTGCGCATTGAGGCTGGTGATGTGGTGGTGATTTTTGCCATGGCCCATGACGTGGCGCAGGTCGAGCAGCTGCTTCAGGTCTCGATCGACTTCTTTTGATCATGTCGGGCAGGTTACTGACATTCCCGTTGATCCTGATCCTGACAGGTATATCGGCGCTGGCGATGCTTTTGCCCGCGATTGATGCGTTGACGCGCAATGACCATTCGGTTGCGCGCGCGTTCTTTTATTCTGCGATGTTGGGTGTGGCCTTTGTTTTGATCATCGGATTGGCGATGTCGGCGCGTGTGCGATCAGACAACAGCGATTTGGCCAATCTGTTGTCGTTACTTTTGGCGTATACATTGCTGCCATTGTTTTTGGCGGTGCCGTTTTACGAAGCGTTGGAAACCACCAGTTTTCTGAATGCCTATGTCGAGATGGTCTCGGCCATCACCACCACTGGTTTACCGTTGTTTGATCACAACCCCGGTCGGCTGGTGGACAGCCTGCACCTGTGGCGTGGCTTGGTGGGCTGGATGGGCGGCTTGCTGATCTGGGTCTCGGCCAGCGCGGTTTTGGCCCCGCTGAATCTGGGCGGGTTTGAGGTAACGGCCAGTGCAGAACCGGGGCAAAGTGGCACACAGATGGACCGGTTTGAGCGGGCCAACTCGGCCAAACGCCTCCAACAGATCACCTTTCAGCTGGCGCCAATATATATCGCCCTGACTGGCGCGCTGTGGTTCTTGTTGATGCTAAATGGCGATCGATCACTGGTCGCGCTGATCCATTCCATGTCGATTATGGCCACCAGTGGCATATCTTCGGTGGGGGGGGTGCAAAATGGCGCTTCGGGCTTTGGCGGCGAAGCGGTGATGTTTTTGTTCCTGTTGTTTGCGCTGTCACGGCTGACCTTTTCCACAGACACGATCACCAGTGCGCGCACTGGGTTTCATCTCGACCCAGAGTTCCGGCTGGGCACGATCCTTGTTGTATCGGTGCCGCTTTTGTTGTTCCTTCGCCACTGGCTTGCGGCCTATGACGTGGACGAGGTTGAAAACCTGGGACAGGCATTGCGCGCTTTGTGGGGCGGGGCTTTTACGGTGTTGTCCTTTCTCAGTACCACCGGATTTGAAAGCGCGGATTGGCTTGCGGCACGCAACTGGTCGGGATTGGGCACGCCGGGGTTGATCCTGCTGGGGCTGTCGTTGATCGGCGGCGGTGTCGCCACCACGGCGGGCGGGGTGAAACTGTTGCGGGTCTATGCGCTTTATCTCAACGGGCGCCGCGAGATGGAGCGTCTGGTGCATCCGCATTCCGTTGGGCGCGCGTCAGCCGGAAATCGGCGAATTCGCCGCAAAGGCGCGTTTATCGCCTGGATATTCTTCATGCTTTTTGCGCTGTCTTTGGCGCTGATCACCGTGACACTTGCTGCATTGGGGCAAGATTTTGAAAGCGCGATAATCTTGTCAATTGCGTCACTTTCGACAACCGGGCCACTGGCCAGTGTCGCTGGCGAGGCCCCCATTGCACTACTGGAATTGCCCGCAACCGCCAAAATGGTGTTGAGCGGGGCAATGGTGCTGGGGCGGATGGAAACGCTGGCGATTATCGCACTTTTGAACCCGATGATCTGGCGTGACTAAGCCCACGCAATGACGTCAAAAACCTCACCTGTTGGAAACAACGTGATTTTTGGACTGGAAACTCATGCGCGCGCCCTTCATACTCATCCAAAGGGAGAACGCACCGGTGCGCGGTGCGCGCAAGAATAAAGGCTTTTAGAACAATGGCAACGGACAGACAAAACCTGCAGGATGCGTTCCTGAATCAGGTGAGAAAAACCAAAATCCCGGTCACGGTATTTTTGATTAATGGGGTGAAACTGCAAGGCGTGATCACCTGGTTTGACAATTTTTGCATTCTGCTGCGCCGCGATGGACAATCGCAGTTGGTCTACAAACACGCTGTTTCGACGATTATGCCGTCGCAACCCGTGAATTTGTATGACGGAGAAGACGCCTCCTGATGGGGGACGAACCAGCAGTCACCCGTGCCTGGGTGCTGCATCCTGACATTCCGTCCAAGGATCGCTCCCGCGTGCCTGAACTGGCGCTCGCGGAAGCTGTGTCACTGGCCCACGCCATGCCCGAACTTGAGGTGGCAGGCAACGCTGTGGTGCGCCTGAAAACCCCGCATCCCGGCACGCTGTTTGGCAAGGGCAAGCTTGAGGAGCTGCGACTTCAGTTTGAAGCCGAGGACATTGATCTGGTGCTGATCGACGGCCCCGTCAGCCCCGTACAGCAGCGCAATCTGGAAAAGGCCTGGGGGCTGAAGCTGCTTGATCGCACCGGGCTGATTTTGGAAATTTTCAGTGACCGCGCCGCCACCCGCGAGGGGGTGTTGCAGGTTGAAATGGCGGCTTTGAGTTACCAACGCACCCGTCTGGTACGAGCATGGACCCACCTTGAACGCCAGCGTGGCGGGCTGGGATTTGTCGGCGGACCCGGCGAGACCCAGATTGAGGCGGATCGCCGTGCCATTGACGACCAGCTGGTTCGCCTGCGTCGCCAATTGGCCAAGGTGATCAAAACCCGCACCCTACACCGGGCTGCGCGTGCCAAAGTGCCGTTTCCGATCGTCGCACTGGTGGGCTATACCAATGCTGGCAAATCCACGTTGTTCAACCGGCTGACCGGGGCCGAGGTAATGGCCAAGGATATGCTTTTTGCCACGCTGGACCCGACCATGCGCAAGATTGAACTTCCCGGTGGCGGGCCAGAGATCATCCTGAGTGACACAGTTGGCTTTATCTCGGATCTGCCGACCGAACTGGTTGCCGCCTTTCGCGCCACGCTGGAGGAGGTGCTTGAGGCGGATCTGATCTGTCATGTCCGCGACATTTCGCACCCCGAAAGCGAGGAGCAGTCACGCGACGTGGCGCAGATCATGGAAAGCCTTGGCGTGTTGGAAAGCACACCGCAGATTGAGATTTGGAACAAGATTGACCGGCTTGATCCTGATGATCTGAGTGCTGTGCAAACCCGCGCGGCACGTCACGATAATGTGTTCGCCATCTCATCGGTTACAGGGGCAGGGCTGGAGGCGCTGACTGAAGCGATCACCAAAACCTTGCAAGGCACAACGCAGGAGGAAGAGCTGACGCTCAGCTTTTCTGAGGGGCGTCAACGCGCCTGGCTGTATGACAAAGGGCTGGTTGAGGCGGAGGCGCAAAATGACGAAGGCTATGTGTTGAGCCTGCGCTGGACGGCGATGCAGAAAGCCCAGTTCGAAGGCTTATAAGGCCAAGGCTGTCGTTTCCTTGATTTCTTCCATCACAAAGCTGGCAGAGACATCGCCCATTGGCACGCGCGCAATCAGCGTCTGATACAGCCGGTCATAATCGTCCATATCTGCCACACGCGCACGGATCAGATAATCCAGATCACCGGTCATTCGGTACACCCCCTGAATTTCCGGGATCGCGGTTGTGGCGCGGGCAAACTTTTCAAGCCAGTCGGCATCATGTGCCGCAGCGCGAACTTGCAAGTACACCATCAAGCCTAATCCAAGCTTTTTGGCATCCAGCAGCGCCACACGCGCCGTGATCACCCCGGCGGACTCCAATGCCTTTACGCGCCGCCAACACGCATTGCGTGACAGGCCGACCTTTTCGCCCAATGCATCCACCGAGAGGGCCGCGTCGCGTTGTAATTCGGTTAAGATTCGCCGATCAATATCATCTATATTCACCATGACACCCGGATTACATGGGATATCATCTCATGAATAGCGGGTTTTGGTGATTTATTGGGACATATTTTCAGATGATAACAGGTAACTTGATCCCGCCACCACTCACAGGAGCCGAAAAAACCATGATACGCCGTATTTTTATCGACCATCCCCAAAGCGTGGATGAAAGCTATTTTGAGCATATGGCCTTTGCCGGTAAATTCAGCCTGCGTTTGTTTGCAGCGGCCATGGCGGCGCTGATCCATGCCATCATCCCATGCCTGTTTGAAAAAACCGCGAGCAAGTTGATCGCGCAGATGCATGCCCAAACCCAAAACCGAGGCTCGTAAGCCCGCCAAGCAGAGCTTGCCAATCTGGGCCGCAGTCACCTTGTCAGCTGGCCTGCGATTTAATGCGCCGCTGTCTTGGAATACAGATTGATCACCACAATCCCCGCAATGATCAGCGCCATGCCGATCATTGCCGGCACATCCACGGATTGGCGGAACATCAGCCATCCCAACAATGCGGTCAGGCAAATGCCGAACCCGGACCAAAGTGCATAGGTTACGCCCAGCGGCAGGTATTGCAATACGATCATCAGGCAATAAAATGACATGCCAAAGCCAATAAGCACGCCAATAGAAGGCACCAACCGGGTGAATTGCTGTGAGGCTTGCAGTGATGTGGTGCCCAAGCCTTCGAACAACACGGCGATGATCAAAAATAGATAAGCTTTGCCCATTGGTCCCCCGACGACTTAAGTGCTTTGCCCTAATATCGGCTTAAGCGTGCTGATAGGTCAATCGCCAAGATCATTGTTGTGATTGGCCCTCGGGCCGGGGCTGCATTTTGTCGGTTGGC
>DFBW01000228.1:8755-10513 GCA_002366775.1 Roseovarius sp. UBA3070
GTATCAATCAATGATGCCGTTCAGCGTGGCGCTTGGCCGCATAACGGCCGTCAACTTGGCCATGTCCCCATGGTAGTAACCGCCGATATCCGCTGGTTTACCTTGCGGGGCCGCCAACTCGCTGGTGATCTTGGCTTCATTATCACCCAGGGCTTTGGCAACCGGCGCAAACTCCTCAGCCAATGCGGCATCAGTCGTTTGTGCGGCCAGCGCCTCGGCCCAGTAGCGCGCGAACCAATAATGGCTGTCACGGTTGTCGGGCTCGCCAACCTTGCGGCTGGGAGAGCGGCCATTGTCCAGCACGTGTTGCGTGGCCACCTCAACAGTTTCCCCCAACACTTTGGCACGAGCGTTGCCTTTGGCTTCGGCAAGGAACATGAAACTTTCGCCCAATGCGCAGAATTCGCCCAGTGAATCCCAGCGCAGGTGGTTCTCTTCCAACAGTTGTTGCACATGTTTGGGGGCAGATCCCCCGGCACCGGTTTCAAACAATCCGCCGCCCTGCATCAGTTTGACGATCGACAGCATCTTGGCCGAGGTGGCCAGTTCCAGAATGGGAAACAGATCGGTCAGATAATCGCGCAGAACGTTGCCCGTGATGGCAATGGTGTTTTCTCCCTTGGTGATGGTTTCAAACGACACGCGGGTGGCTTGGGCCGGGGCCATAATCTCAAACTTGTCGGCAACGCCCTTGGCTTCAAGGATTGGCATGACATAGCTGATCAGCTGCGCGTCGTGGGCGCGGTTGGCATCCAGCCAGAAGATAGAGCGGAAACCGGTGGTTTTCTGGCGCTCAATGGCCAGATTGACCCAATCTTCAATCGGGGCCTTACGGGCCGAGGCCGAGCGCCAGATATCGCCTTTTTCAACGGCGTGTTCGTGCAGCACAGTGCCGTCTTGCAGCACCATCTTCACGATGCCGGCCTCGGGCATTTCAAACGTGGTTGGGTGCGAGCCGTATTCTTCGGCTTTTTGCGCCATCAGGCCGATGTTTTGCACGGTACCGGCGGTGGCGGGGTTCAGTGCGCCGTTGGCTTTGAAGAACTTGATCGCTTCGTCATAGACTGGGGCGTAGGAGTTATCGGGAATGACGCAGACGGTGTCGGCTTCTTCTCCGGAAGGGCCCCAGCCCTTGCCGCCGGCACGGATCAATGCCGGCATTGAGGCGTCGATGATTACATCCGATGGCACATGCAGGTTGGTGATGCCCTTGTCTGAATTCACCATATACATTGGCGGGCGATCATTGGTGATGGCCTCAATTGCGGCCATGATATCGGCGTCATCTGCGACACGTTCCAGCAGATCACCAAGGCCCGAATTGGGGTTTACGCCCAGATCGGCCATTTTGGTGCCAAATTTGTCAAACACCGGCGCAAGCCAGGCCTTTACTGCGTGGCCAAAGATGATCGGATCCGAGACCTTCATCATCGTCGCTTTCATGTGCAATGAAAACAGCACACCTTCGGCTTTGGTCTTGGCGATTTCATCGACAAGAAAGCTATCCAGCGCGCGCGCTGACATGAAGGTGGCATCAACCACAGTGCCAGCAGGATAAGAGACAGCTTCCTTAAGCAGCGTCTGGCCTTCGGGCGTGTCCAGCACGATCTTTGCCGTGGCCTCAGACTCCAAGGTTGCTGAGGCTTCATTTGAAAAGAAATCACCACCTGACATGGCGGCAACGCGGGTTTTGCTGTCAGAGCTCCAGGCGCCCATACGGTGTGGATTGGCCTGGGCAAATTTCTTTACCGCAGCAGC
>DFBW01000066.1:0-4003 GCA_002366775.1 Roseovarius sp. UBA3070
GTGACAGGCACATCCGGAAAGATGCGGATCCAGACACGGCCCTGACGTTTCATGTGACGCGTCATAGCACGACGTGCCGCTTCGATCTGACGTGCAGTCACACGCTCGGGCTGAGTGGCCTTCAGGCCAAACGATCCGAAGTTCAGATCAGAACCACCTTTAGCAAGGCCTTTGATCCGGCCTTTGTGCTGCTTGCGGAATTTAGTGCGCTTTGGTTGAAGCATTTATTTATCCTCCTCAGCGACGGCCGCCGGGGCCGCGCGGTGCAGCACCTCGGGGGGCGGGTCCATCTTGCAGCTCTTGGGCTTTGCGATCACGAGCCGACGGGTCGTGCTCCATGATCTCACCCTTGAAGATCCACACCTTGATGCCGATGATGCCATAAGGCGTCACAGCTTCGATGGGTGCGTAATCAATGTCAGCGCGCAGGGTGTGCAGGGGCACACGGCCTTCGCGGTACCATTCGGTGCGGGCAATTTCTGCCCCCCCCAAACGACCGGCAACATTCACACGGATGCCCAAGGCCCCCATGCGCATGGCGTTTTGCACGGCACGTTTCATGGCACGACGGAAGCTGACCCGGCGTTCCAACTGCTGGGCGATGCTTTCACCTACCAAGGCAGCGTCCAGTTCGGGCTTGCGGACTTCAACAATGTTGAGGTGCAATTCACTGTCCGTCATCGCCGCCAGTTTCTTGCGCAGGCCTTCAATATCGGCGCCTTTTTTGCCGATGATGACACCAGGGCGGGCTGTGTGAACTGTCACGCGGCACTTTTTGTGCGGACGCTCAATGATCACGCGGCTCACACCGGCTTGCTTGCACTCGGTCTTGATGAAATCGCGCATGGCCAGATCTTCCAGCAGCAGATCACCATAATCTTTGGTGTTAGCATACCAGCGGCTGTCCCAGGTGCGGTTGACCTGAAGGCGCATACCGATCGGATTTACTTTGTTACCCATTAGGCTTGCTCCTCAACTTCACGCACCAGGATGGTGAGTTCTGAAAACGGCTTCAGGATGCGGCCAAAGCGGCCACGGGCACGCGGGCGACCGCGCTTGAGCACCATGTTCTTGCCGACGTAGGCCTCGGCCACGATCAGCTCGTCCACATCCAGGTTGTGGTTGTTTTCAGCATTGGCGATGGCCGACTGAAGGCATTTCTTCACGTCTTCAGCAATCCGCTTGTTGGAAAAAGTGAGGTCGGTCAATGCCTTGTCCACTTTCTTGCCACGGATCATCTGAGCCACCAGGTTCAGTTTTTGCGGGCTGGTGCGAAGCATGCGCAGTTTTGCCATTGCTTCGTTGTCGGCCACGCGGCGGGGGTTCTTTTCCTTGCCCATGACTTACTTCCGCTTCGCTTTTTTGTCGGCTGCGTGACCGTAGTAGGTACGGGTCGGTGCATATTCGCCGAATTTCTGACCAATCATGTCCTCGGACACGTTGACCGGGATATGTTTGCGGCCATTGTAGACGCCAAACGTCAGACCCACGAATTGGGGCAGGATCGTCGAGCGGCGCGACCAGATTTTGATAACTTCATTACGACCGCCTTCACGCGAGCTTTCGGCTTTTTTAAGCACGTAAGCATCCACAAAAGGGCCTTTCCAGACTGAACGAGACATCTATTAACGCCCCTTCTTCTTGGCGTGACGCGAGCGGATAATCAGCTTTTGTGACGCTTTGTTCTTGTTACGAGTGCGGAAGCCTTTGGTAGGCTGACCCCAAGGGCTAACCGGGTGACGACCACCAGATGTGCGCCCTTCACCACCACCATGAGGGTGATCGATCGGGTTCATAACCACACCACGAACCGACGGACGGATGCCTTTGTGGCGCATACGCCCGGCTTTACCGAAGTTCTGGTTCGAGTTGTCGGGGTTTGACACGGCACCAACAGTGGCCATGCAATCCTGACGCACCATGCGCAGCTCGCCCGAGCTCAGACGGATCTGAGCATAGCCGCCATCACGACCCACGAATTGGGCATAGGTACCAGCCGCGCGGGCAATCTGACCACCTTTACCGGGCTTCAGCTCGATATTGTGGATGATTGTGCCGATTGGCAGCCCCGAGAACGGCATTGCGTTACCCGGCTTGATGTCGGCCTTTTTCGACGCAATGATCTTGTCCCCAACGCCCAGGCGCTGTGGGGCCAGAACATAGGCCTGCTCACCATCATCATATTTTACAAGGGCAATAAACGCAGTCCGGTTCGGGTCATACTCGATCCGTTCAACGGTTGCGCTTACATCGAATTTGTTACGTTTGAAATCAACGATCCGGTAAAGGCGTTTCGCCCCGCCGCCTTTGCGACGCATTGTAATTCGTCCGGTGTTGTTGCGGCCGCCCGACTTGGTCAAACCCTCAGTGAGAGATTTGACAGGACGTCCTTTATACAGCTCCGAACGGTCAATCAGCACCAGCCCACGCTGGCCCGGCGTCGTTGGTTTGTACGACTTGAGTGCCATGCTTTCTGTCTTCCGTTTAGCAGTGGTGAACCCTTGAGTTCACCTATGTGATAGCCCCCCGTAGGTGGCCAGGTTTATAAGGCCCCGAAGGTCCTAGGTGGTATGTTCATACGAACAAAAGACAGACCCCGGACGAATCCGGGGTCTTGCCGATGCGCTCTGATAGGGGACGGTGGGTTTGGCGTCAAGCGTTTGAACCAAGAAAAACAGCCCTTTCCCCACTCTCCACCCTGCCCGGCCATCATCAGCCCCCGGGATGGCGATCCTGACGCTCGTTCCGGGTCACTTTATCCCCGCAACCCCGCGTACAGAATGATCTACGCGCCCAGCTTTGCCATATCGCCAGCCCTGGCAGGGGGCTGGCACCTGCGTCGATTGCAGTCAATCGACTTTCGGTCAGCGGATGGCCGGGCGCCTCCGGCGCTGTTAACCGGCTAGCAGAACATAGATCATATCGATCCATTCCACGAAAAATGCACTCATGAATTTCTCGACAAATCATATGCAAATGTGTTTGATCTGATGCAAGATTTAGTTGGACATCACCAGAGGAAGTCAGATATTTCGCACTTGCGCTATTATTTTTGTATTATCCTGTACCGGAACTTTTGCGTCAGCAAATGAAAAACTCAAAATGGTCGATTGTGATGCCTCGGTGAAAGGAGAAATGGTTAAACTAAACTTCGACCAAAATGGGCATTGGTCCGGTCCGAACCCTTGGTTAAACGAAGAATATACCTATAGAGAATGGATTTTTGGTGGTGGTGGTGCAACTGAATGTCCTTCCGCGATCACACTCGCCCATTTAGCCCCGGATTTCCTACCCACAGAGAGAGCCAAACTGTGTTTGGTTTGGGATGATGAGCTTGAAACCTATACCGCATTTGCTGATGGTGAAAGAAATGCATATGGCATTTGCAAAGACCCGCGAACTTTCTGCGAAAGGGCTGCCGATCTCAAAGATGAAGCGAAAGTGGCGCTCGGCGTGGGAACGACTGCCGCTGCCGGAGCAGGAGGGGCAGCAGTCGTAGCCAATGCTGCTGGAGTTACCGCAGTAACGCATTCGTCTGGCGCCGCTATTTTGACGGGTTCTTCGGGATACGTTGCCGGCAGTCTAGGTAGCGTAGGTGCAACAGCATTATCGACTGTAGGTAGCGTTGTTACAGCCCCGGTTACCATCGCAGTTGGCGTGGTTTCAATAGCTGCAATTGGCGGTACAACTTATATGTGTTGGGACGATCTCCAAACTGAAAAAGAAGAATAAAATCTGCCAATAGACAAAATCACAAAAAACCCCAGCCACTCACGCAGCCGGGATTTCCAATTTCACTACCCGCCCCGGACTTGATCCGGGGCTTCGATGTTTTATCGTACCACGTATCGGCACTAGGTCCCGGGGCAGGCCCGGGACGGGGCATTACAGCCCCGTGCTTACGTCGATAGTGTTGCCTTCTTCCAGCGTCACATAGGCTTTCTTCACGTCTTTGCGCACGCCGGGGCGGCCGCGGAAACGTTTGGTTTTGCCTTTGGTGATG
>DFBW01000066.1:4016-4270 GCA_002366775.1 Roseovarius sp. UBA3070
GGTGGTGTTCACCGCCTTCACCTTGACGCCAAACAAGGCCTCAATCGCGTCTTTGATCTGCGGTTTGTTGCTACCGATGGCCACTTCAAACACCACGGCGCCATTTTCAGACGCCATTGTGGCCTTCTCGGTGATGATCGGCTTGCGGATCACGTCGTAATGTTCTGGTTTCGCGCTCATTTCAACCGAGCCTCCAGTGCTTCGACACCCGCTTTGGTCAGCACGAGAGTGTCGCGCTTGAGGATGTCATATAC
>DFBW01000069.1 GCA_002366775.1 Roseovarius sp. UBA3070
GAGACCGCCGGTGAACATACAATGCTGGCACAGCTTGGATGCGGGCATGTGCAGGGCTTTGGTTTGGGCCGTCCAATGCCGTTTGATAAAACGGCCTCCTGGATCAAAAGCTATTCCACTAAGTTAAAGGTTCCTCCTATCATTGGCCGAAAAACGGGATAACGCTGCATTTGCCAACGATATGCGGCAGGATTCGCCCCCTGCCCCCTTGACCTTTTGGTCCGCACTCTGTTGAACCCCCTGAACACCGGATAACAACAGAAATGGCCATCCCCGATGGACGATCAGAATAAAAACCTCATTCTTGCGACCGCGCTCAGCTTTATTGTGATCCTCATCTGGTTCGTGATGTTCCCGCCGCCCGCGACAACGCCACCCGACGCCACCGCGATTGAGGCCCAGGCAGAACCAGAAGTGGCAGAATCGGATGTGGCCATCACGCCGTCATCCACCGGCACCGAAGGCGCGGTTGAAACCGCTGATGTCGAAGCGGTTGTTGACGCACCACGCGTGTTGATCGACACGCCCAGCCTGCAAGGCTCCATCTCGCTCCAAGGTGGGCGGATCGACCAGCTGTCGCTGAAAAAATACCACGACACGATCGAACCGGACTCCGATATCGTGAAACTGCTATCTCCTGTCGGCACCGACGAGCCTTACTATGCATTGTTCGGCTGGGCCCCCGGCGCGGGTGTGGCCCCTGAACAAGTGCCCAACCCCAACACTGAGTGGCAGGTGGAAAAGGGTGAGACCCTGACGCCGGACGCCCCTGTTACTCTGATCTGGGACAATGGCGCCGGGCTGACGTTCCGGCGTACGCTCAGCGTGGACGAAGATTTCATGTTTTCAGTCACCCAAAGCGTACAAAACGATGGTGCCGCGACCGCCGCACTTGCCCCCTATGGCATTTTGGCGCGCCACGGTATTCCTGCGGACGTGAAGAACTTCTTCATCCTGCACGAAGGCGCCATTCACATGATCGACGGTGTGCGCACCGAAACCAAATATTCCAAGATCAGCTCGGCATCCGACCACGAAACCAATATCGCCGAGGGCGAAGGCTGGACCGGCTTCACCGATCACTATTGGATGACAACGTTAATCCCGAGCGATGGAAACGGCCTGAAAATCAGCACCTTCAACGACACCCGGCGCGACATTTATCAAACCACCGCGCGCCAGGCGACTGTGAGTCTGGCCCCCGGGCAATCACACGAGGCCTCGACCCGGCTGTTTGCAGGGGCCAAGGAATGGGAAACCATCCGCCGATATCAGAACGACGATAATGTGCCTGAGTTCCTGAATTCGATCGACTGGGGCTGGTTCTTTTTCCTGACAAAACCGATCTTTGCCGTGCTACACTATCTGAATGCGCTGATCGGCAATATGGGCTGGGCGATCATCGGCCTGACCCTGCTGATCAAAGCGATCCTGATGCCGCTGGCGTATAAATCCTATGTCTCCATGGCGAAGATGAAAGAGCTTCAGCCACAGATGGAGAAGATCAAGGAAAACGCCGGTGATGACCGCCAAAAGCAGCAACAGGAAATGATGGCGCTCTACAAAAGGGAAAAGGTCAACCCGGCCTCGGGGTGTTTGCCGATCCTGATGCAAATCCCGATCTTCTTCTCGCTCTACAAGGTGATCTTCGTCACCCTTGAGCTGCGCCACGCGCCGTGGATTGGCTGGATCAAAGACCTCTCGGCACCTGACCCGTCGTCGCTGTTTAATCTCTGGGGGATCTTCCCTTGGGACGCCCCTGAATCCGGCTCGGTTATGGCGCTGATTTTCATCGGGATCATGCCACTAATGTTGGGTATTTCGATGTGGCTGCAGCAAAGGCTGAACCCAGCGCCCACTGATCCGACGCAAAAGATGATCTTTGCCTGGATGCCTTGGGTATTCATGTTCATGCTGGGCAGCTTTGCCTCTGGCCTGGTGCTGTATTGGATTGCCAACAACACGATCACGTTTAGCCAGCAGTATCTGATTATGCGCAGCCAGGGGTATAAACCTGATGTGTTTGGCAACATCAAAAGCAGCTTCAAACGCGCGCCCAAACCGGACAAAGACTGATGCCACAGGTCCGTGCCCTCTGGCGGCATCCAATCAAAGGACATGGACGCGAGGCCCTCAGCACGTTTGAGCTGACCGAAGGTCAGACCGTTCCCTGGGATCGGCGCTGGGCTATTGCGCATGAGGCCACCAAATCGGATGGCACCGCCTGGGCACCCTGCGCCAACTATTCGCGCGGCTCCAAAGTGCCGACTTTGATGGCAATCACGACTGTTTCAGATATTGAGGCGGGCACTGTCACCCTCAGCCATCCTGACAGGCCTGACCTGACCTTTTCCCCCGACACCGAGGCCCACGCTTTCCTCGATTGGGTGCGCCCATTGATGCCAATCAACCGCGCTCAGTCGGTGGGCATTCACCGTGCGCCGGAACGCGGCATGACAGATACGGACTATGCCACCGTCAGCCTGATCAACCTCAATTCCAACGCTGATCTGGCTGCACGAATGGATGCCGACGTTTCACCGGAACGCTGGCGCTGTAACATCCATTTTGATGGGGTCGACGCCTGGGAAGAGTTTAACTGGGTCGGTAAAACCCTTTCGATAGGTGGCGCACAACTTACCGTGCGCGAACCGATCGAGCGCTGCATGGCCACCACCGCGAACCCCGACACCGGCCTGCGCGATCTGGATACGCTTGGCACGCTGAATGCGGATTTTGGCCATCAGGATTTTGGCATTTATGCCGTGGTGACGCGCTCAGGTCATATTGCACTGAATGATGAAGTGATCCTGCTATGAACAACCTCACCTTTCCCATAGCCGACGCGCCCGAACCTGAAACAGCCGAAGCCGCGCGCAAGCTGTTTGCTGGTCCGGTCGAGTTTCTCAAAGGTGTCGTCGCCATGTCTGGTTTGCCCCCTGGCGATCGCCTTGAAGTCTGCTTTGCCGGGCGCTCAAACGTGGGTAAATCCAGCCTGATCAACGCCATTACCGGGCGCAAGGCCATCGCGCGGGCCTCCAACACACCGGGGCGCACCCAGGAGATTAACTTTTTCACTCTGGGCGATGAGCGCTATTTGGTGGATTTGCCCGGCTATGGTTATGCCAATGCACCGGTGGACGTGGTCGAAAAATGGCAACGCCTGTTAAAACAGTATCTGTCTGGCCGCCAAAATCTGCGCCGCGCCTTTGTGTTGATTGATGCCCGTCACGGGGTCAAAGCCGTGGACGAAGAGATCATGAGCCTGCTCGACAGTGCTGCGGTGACTTTTCAGGTCGTGTTAACCAAAGCCGACAAAATCAACGCCGCCACGCTGGACAAGACCCTGGCCATCACCCGCGAACGTTTGCGCACACACCCGGCAGCTTTCCCCGAGATGATCCTGACCTCATCGGAAAAGGGTGACGGCATCCCCACGTTGCGCGCCACCATCGCCACGCTGGAATAGAGCGTCAGCCTTGCACCTCAGCGCGCTTTCGGAATACTTGCCCCACCCGAGGGATTAAAGATGAAGAAACAAGTCATGAATCGCGATTGGATTGCCACCGCCCGCACCCTTTCTGAGGCGTTGCCTTACCTGCAACGCTATGATGGTGCGGTTGTCGTCATCAAATTTGGCGGTCATGCCATGGGTGATGACGGCGCGATGGATACATTCGCGCGTGACATGGTGCTGTTGCGTCAGGTTGGGGTGAACCCGGTGATCGTGCATGGCGGCGGGCCAATGATCAACCAGATGCTGGACAAGCTGGACATCCAATCAGAGTTTGTGAACGGAAAACGGGTGACAGATGAGGCCACGATGGAAGTGGTTGAAATGGTTTTGTCGGGCCGTGTGAACAAACGTATCGTGCAAGCCATCAACGATCAGGGTGGCAAGGCGGTGGGCCTCTCGGGCAAAGACGCCAAGCTGATGACCTGCACGCCAACCGATCCTGAACTGGGCCTTGTCGGCACGCCATCTGAGGTAGACCCCGGCATTTTGCACACGCTGTTCCGCGATGATGCAATCCCGGTGATTGCCCCTCTTGGCGCGGGCAAGGCAGGCGAGACCTATAACATCAATGGTGATACCGCCGCCGGAGCCATCGCCGCGGCCTTGAAGGCTGACCGGCTGTTATTGCTGACTGATATCGACGGCGTGCGCAATGCTGCGGGCGATGTGGTGACAGAGCTTAGCGCAGATCAGATCCGTGCGATGACTACGGATGGTACAATCGCCGGTGGCATGATCCCAAAGACAGAGACCTGCCTGACCGCCATCCAAGGTGGTGTGCGGGCGGCTGTCATCCTTGATGGGCGCGCCCCCAATGCCTGCCTGCTAGAGCTGTTCACGGATCACGGAGCAGGGTCAATTATCCGGGCCTGATCACATTTTCGCGGGGGGATTGCGCGGCGGCGCATTTGGATTAGGTTCGCTCTTATGGAACACGAAACCCTCATCCGCCTCAGTGCTTTTGTTGGCCTCTTTGCCCTCTTTGCCGTGGTTGAGGCTTGGGTGCCGCGCCGTGTGCGCACCCAACCCCGCCAGACCCGTTGGTTTACCAATTGGGCCATCATCATTTTGGACGCACTGACCTTGCGATTGCTGGCCATTGTGATCCCGCTGCTGGCTGTGGGGGCCGCGATAGACGCCGCGCAAAACGGCTGGGGCCTGATGAATATGGTCACCTTACCGCTGTGGATCACTGTTCCGCTTAGCATTCTGGTCTTTGATCTTGCCATCTGGGCACAACACCTGGTCACCCACAAAATCCCGATTTTGTGGCGTATCCACCGCGTCCATCATGCGGACCGCGATATTGATGTGACAACGGCCATTCGGTTTCATCCG
>DFBW01000261.1:0-656 GCA_002366775.1 Roseovarius sp. UBA3070
ATCCGGGTGATGTTGAACCGGATCGCTGCGCCAAACAGGTAGGCAAACAGGCACAACATCGCCATCACCAGCGGCGCAATCTGCCCATATGCATCCTGAAGGATCGGCCCCAGCACCAGAAACCCGCTGCCAATGATCGAGGCAAGCGGCGTGATCGTCGCCCGCCACAGATGTGCCCGGGATACTGCGGGCCACAGCAGCACAAGACCAGCCAATACAGCCACCAAAATGATCAGCGCGTTAAGCATCTACGCCCCTTTGATCTGCCTCAACTGTAAAGCGCCCCGAACTTGCGCTCCAGATACCCCATCAAGGGTGTATGCGTCGGCGGTGCACCACAAGCCTGCGCAATCACGTCGCGCGGGGTATACAACCCGCCATGGCGCTGTACCTTATCCGCCAGCCAGGCTGTTGCCGGGCCAAGATCACCTTCAGACAATTGCGCATCCAAATCGGGCACGCCCTCTGACAACGCCTCATGCAGGCATCCGGCATAAACATTGCCCAACGCATAGGTTGGAAAATAGCCAAACAAGCCCACGGACCAATGCACATCCTGCAACACACCATCCGAGGCGCGCGCCACGTCGTATCCAAAATCAGCGGCAAACCTATCGTTCCACGCCGCTTCAAGGTCACGGACGTGCAAGTCGCCG
>DFBW01000261.1:694-9486 GCA_002366775.1 Roseovarius sp. UBA3070
ACATGCATAAAATGCATCCTCATTCACGTTCATCTGGCCAAAGGCATCAACCATCCGGCCATACAGCCAGCCGCAAAAGGCCCGGCTTCGCCCCAGCTGGTTTTCATAGATCCGGCTTTGGCTTTCGTGCACGCCCATCGACACGCCGCGCCCCAAAGGCGTCAGCCGGTAGGCGGGATTGATGTTTTGCTCATAACAGGCATGGCCGGTTTCATGGATCGTGGAATAGATACAGTTAAACGGGTCCTCCGCGCTGGTGCGTGTGGTGATGCGCACATCATCCCCCGACCCGGATGAAAACGGATGCACTGCCAGGTCCAGACGCCCACGGGTCAGATCATAGCCAAACACCTGCGCCAGTTCATGTGCCAGCTGCAATTGCGCCGCCTCATCAAACTGGCCTTCAATGGCAGGGCGTTCAGGATGCGCCAATGCCCGCGCGCGCAGATCTACCAGACCGGGGCGCATCGCGCTGAATATCGCTTCGATCTCAGCCGCGGTGGTTTGCGGCTCATAGTCCTCCAGCAGCGCATCATAGATGTCACCCCCATCCGCCAGTGCTGCGCCTTCCTGACGCTTGAGGTTCACAACCTCCTCAAGCACTGGCACGAAGCTGGCAAAATCGTCCTTGCCACGCGCCTCGGCCCAGATGCCCTGTGATCGGCTGGTCAGACGGGCCAAGGCCTCGACCAGATCACCGGGCACCCGGCTGAGCCGGTCATAGCTGCGCCGGATGTGACGCAGCTGTGCTTTGCCTGCCTCGTCCGGGGCGTCGCCCTGTGCCAGCCAATCGCCCACACGCGGGTCCGTGCCGCGCGCATGCAAGACCGCCTGCAACGCGCCGATTTCCTCGGCCCGCTGATCGCCAGCACCGCGTGGCATCATCGTTTCCTGATCCCACCCAAGGCGGCCCGCCACCTGCCCCAAAGCTTCGGTCTGGCGTTGGAACGCCATCAATTTCTCAAACGCTGTCATGACGCTCACCCCCGGATAGATTGCGCTTGCGGATAAAGGCTCAGGAACCGTGCGCGCAGGATCAGACCCCAGACAACAACCGCCAGCAACTGGTGCACAATCGCCACCTGCCAGGGGGCGCCGTAAATCACGGTCATGATCCCCAACACGGCCTGCGCCAGCACTGCAACAAAGGCCGCTGTAAACGCCCTACGCGTCACACCATGAGCCGATCTGCGCCCCCGCAGCCACACGACCACACCAAAGGCCAACAACAGATAGCCGGTGATCCGGTGGATGAATTGCACCAGACCGGGGTTTTCAAAGAAATTCCGCCACGCAGGCTCAAGCAGCATCATATCGGGCGGGAAAAACCCTCCACCCATCATCGGCCAATCCGTATAGCTGCGCCCGGCGTCAATGCCAGCCACCAACGCGCCGATAAGGATCTGCAAAAATGCAAAATGCAGCCACCCGGTGCTGAGCCCAAACAGCTTGCTCTCTTTGCCACGCCGCGCCTGCATCAATGCGCGGTCTTCACGGCCCAGCATCAGGATGTACCAGCCGATGAACCCAAGGATCACAAAGGCCAGCCCCAGATGCACCGCTAACCGATAGCTGGCGACATCCAGCATCGAGCCTTTGAGACCCGAGCTGACCATCCACCAGCCCACAGCGCCCTGTGCGCCACCAAGTGCACCCAGCAACAGCAATCGCCCCGTCCAGCCTGTCGGAATATTCCTGGCGGCCAGAAACCCAAAGAACCCGATCGCCCAGACCAGGCCAATCACCCGGCCCAGTTGGCGATGGCCCCATTCCCACCAATAAATCGATTTGAAATCAGCCAGTTCCATCCACTCATTCTGAATTTGAAACTCTGGGATGGCCTGATATTTGGCGAACTCTGCCTGCCAATCAGCGGCGTTCATCGGCGGCAAGGCCCCGGTCAGTGGCTTCCATTCAGTGATGCTCAGCCCGCTGTCGGTCAGCCGGGTTAACCCGCCCACCACGATCATCACAACGACCAGCGCAAATAACACCATCAGCCACGCGCGAATGCCCCGGCGCGCGCCACCACGCCCCTGATCAATCATACCGCCCTGCGGTTCGGGCGTGCGGGGGCCAGCCTCGCCAACCTCTTCAAAGATGCTGCGTTTCGCGCTCATCTGAAACCTCTCAATTTGTCCGGGCCAAGGGTAATGCCCCGCCCTGCCCGCTTCAACCTTTGCCGCGTTCTTTCCAACGCACCATTTGCCGCATGATCCCGTGCAACATCTGCACGTCGGCACGCGTCAGCGCCATACGGCTCCACATATTGCGCAGGTTGATCTTCATGCCCTCGGCCTTGGGATGCGGAAAAAAGAAACCGGCCTCCTCCAGGCGCTCTTCGTAATGCGCACTCAGCGCCTCGATTTCCTGATGCCCGGCCCAATCGGTCTTGATCATTTCCATGCGCTGTGCGGCAATGTGGCCCTTGGCACGTTGCCATTCATAGCCCATCAACAACACAGATTGCGCCAGATTAAGCGAGGCAAACTCAGGATTCACCGGAACATTGATAATCGCATTAGCCCGCGCAATATCGTCATTCTCCAGACCAGCACGCTCAGGCCCAAACAGAACAGCAACCTGCTCACCGGCTGCAATCTTCTCGGCGGCCAGTGCCATGGCGCCTTCTGGTGAAAATATCGGCTTGGTCAATCCTCGCGCCCTCGCCGTGGTGGCAAAGACAAAACTGCACCCCTCCAACGCCGCCGCTGTGCCATCACACAGCCGGGCTTCGTCCAACAGCCGCCCGGCACCGCTGGCCATTGCGACAGCCCGCTCACTGGGCCAACCGTCACGCGGATTGACCACACGCATCCGGTCCAGCCCGAAATTCCACATTGCGCGCGCGGCGGCCCCGATGTTCTCTCCCATCTGCGGGCGCACCAGTACAAAGGCGGGTTGTTGTTGATCTGTTGGCATCTCACCCCTCCAAGGCTGCCTTGCCTGATAGTCCAGCCGCGCAGTATAGAAAACCCCACCCCCGGCTTCATCTTTCCAAAAATACTTAATCACCCGGCCCAGCCGCATGGACCGGCACAGATTTAGGCGCTATAGCGGCGCAAACAACAAATACCGGAGCGCCCGCAGATGGCCGAAACCGAGCAGCCACAAATCTATCTCATCACTCCGCCCGAATTCGAGCTGAGCCAATACCCCGCACAGCTTGCCGGTGTTTTGGATGCCCATGATGTGGCCTGTGTACGCCTGACGCTGTCGTCGTCGGATGAAGATCGCATTGCGCGGGCCGCGGATGCCTGCCGCGAAGTGACCCATGAGCGCGACGTGGCGCTGGTGATCGACACACATCTGGCCATGGTTGAGCGATTGGGCCTTGACGGTGTGCACCTGACGGACGGCGCCCGCACCGTGCGCTATGCCCGCAAAGAACTGGGCGCGGATGCCATCATCGGCGCTTTTTGCGCCGCCTCTCAGCACGAGGGTATGTCCGCTGGCGAATCCGGCGCCGATTACATTTCCTTCGGGCCGGTCGGCACAAGCGCATTGGGCGATGGCAGCCAGGCCGAGGCTGACCTGTTTGACTGGTGGTCCAAGATGATCGAAATTCCGGTGGTCGCCGAGGGCGCATTGACACCAGAGCTGATCCGCACTTTGGCCCCGATGACTGACTTTTTTGGTATTGGCGATGAAATCTGGCAAGCCGATGATCCCATCGCCGCGCTGAGCACACTCATTGCCGCCATGGATTAAGCGCCAATCTGGCGCTCCTGAGGCATGCCTGCCCGCACTGCCGCCTCCAGATGTGCTGCCAACTCCTTGCGATTGGAGAAGTCAGATACTTTGACGGGCGGGTGATACACCAGCCGCACAGACCCTTGGCGCGTCGCTGCCAGCGTTTGCAACAGATGTGGCCCAAATTCCATATCCCCCCACCAGCCGTAAAACCGGGCGTCCTGACCAGAAGGTGCGTGGTATATTAGGGTGACGGGCTGCACATACATCGTATCGCGCAGGTTTTCGCTAAGGAACGCCTGAAAGAGCGTTGTTTTAAAGGGCAAAACTCTTAACCCATCGGTCGATGTACCTTCGGGGAAAAACAGCAATTTATGCCCCGCCTTCAGCCGCTCTTCAAACAATTGCGTATGCGCTTTGGCCTGCTTTGGATCGCGCGCAATAAACACTGTGCCTGTGATCCGCGCCAACAGGCCAATTCCCGGCCATTTTGCCACTTCCGCCTTGGACACAAAATAGATGCGTTTATGTGCATTCAGCGTAAAAATATCCAACCAAGACGTGTGGTTAGAGACCACAGCTCCGCTATGATTCATTGGCTGCCCCTGCACCTCTCGGCGCATTTGCAACACCCAGAATGCCATGCGGCAAACCCATTGCGTGATATAGGGCGTCCAAGGCCGATGTGCTCCATATAGCGGCACTTCGATCAACCGAAGTATCGCGGTCAACAAAACACCTGAAAACAGGATCACGCTCAAAATCAAGCCCCGCACGACCACGCGCAGCCATCCCATCAACGAGATGCGAACATGCTCGGGCTCTTGCTCTGGGTGCCAGGTGAAGCTCACCTTGTAATCCCTTTGGAATAAATGTTTTTCCTGTTTTCCCGCATCTGTTCAGTGTCCATCACCAGGCATATATCCGTCGTGTTAAACCGGTGATCAACATACGCCCCGTCGCCCACATGCCCGCCCAAACGCAGGTACGCTTTGATCAGTGAAGGCACTTGCAGCATCGCCGCGCGGCGGTCCAGATCAGCCTCAGCCACCAAATCCATGGATTGATAATGCCCGTTTCGTGCCCGTGGTCTCAGGTTTTTGGGGGCCAGATGCCGATGATGCAACAATGACAAAGGCTGTGCCAGCGCAGCGGCATCCGTGCCATGAAAACTGGCCGCCCCAAACAGGATTTCTATTTTATGATCAGCTATATACATGGCTAAGCTGTTCCAAAGGTGATGCATGGCCATGCCACCTCGATACTGCGCATCCAGACACGAGCGCCCCAATTCCAACAGTCGACGCCCCGAGGATTTAAGCATGCTCAAATCATATTCATCTTCAGAATAAAACTGCCCTGCCATCGCCGCCTGATCATCACGCAACAGCCGGTAAACACCGACCACCTCACCCGGCGCCGCATCACATTGCAAAATCAGGTGATCAAAACAGGCATCAAACTGATCTGTTTCAAGGCCCGCATCGTGGTCAACCAGCGGCCCGTCACCGCCCAATTCCTGCACGAAAACGCGGTAGCGCAATCGCTGAGCTGCTTCCAATTCTTCCTGTGTTTGCGCAAGCTTAACATGAAACTGCGGCGCGGGTTTACTCATGAGGGGTCCAGCCTTGCCATACTGCCGCGGTTTTAAGTGCTCAGGCCCCACTTGGCAATGATCGCCAAGCTGCGCATCCCGCCCCTCTTTACGAGTGTTAATCTTCTGCTAACCTTCTTTACGGATGATGAACCATAACCAAGGCAATGCGGGAGCCATCAATCACCACCTTGCCTGCATCAGGAAAGTTAACAGTGATTTTACCATTGGCATTCGATTGCACCTGACCAACGCCCCAATCTGGCTGACTGGGATGTGCCACCAGCATGCCGGGCTCCAGCAAGGCGTTCAGGTCGTACATAAATCTAATCCGTGAAAGGAAACGCGGGACGTGACACTTGATCCTACCGAAAACATCGCCGCACTTCTAGGCTCTCGAATCTGCCATGACCTGATCAGCCCCATTGGCGCGATCAGCAACGGGCTGGAATTGTTAAGCCTGAGCGGTGTGGCTGACGACAGCCCCGAGATGCGGCTGATTGGTGACAGCGCCGATAGTGCAACGGGCCGTATCGGCCTGTTTCGGCTGGCATTTGGCATGGCCTCGCCCAGCCAGAGCACCAGACATGACGAAATTTGCAAGGTCTGGTCAACAGCGATGGCTGATCGTCGGCTTGATTTGAACTGGCTCGGCTCTGACAGCCTGCCGCGCCCTCTGGCGCAATGCGTGGTTCTCGCGCTTTTGTGCCTCGAAAAAGCACTGCCTCAGGGGGGCGAGCTGAGTGTTGCCAGCGATGATGACCGCTGGGTGATATCCGCCAGCAGCCCAACGATGAAACAGGAAACTGCGCTTTGGTATATGCTGTCGGGTCAAGGGCTGGCCAAGATTGACCCAGCCCATGTGCAGTTTTTGTTACTGCCACAAAATCTGGCTCAACTTGGGCGCCATTGTCAGGTGAACATGACAGACGAAAAGCTGACTTTGGCCTTCTAAAGCGTTTCGCCGCCATTTGCCTGCCTCAGATCAAAGGCGATGCGCTTTAGCTGCGTGTCGCACCATCACCTGTCACCAGATATTTGAAGCTGGTCAGCTGCGCGGCCCCCACCGGCCCGCGCGCATGCATCTTGCCAGTGGCGATACCAATCTCTGCGCCCATGCCAAATTCTCCGCCATCGGCAAACTGGGTTGAAGCGTTGTGCATCAGGATCGCACTGTCAAGCTGGGCAAAAAACTGATCAACTGCGGCGTCGTCTTCGGTCAGGATGCAATCGGTGTGATTGGACCCGAATTGACGGATATGCGCCACAGCTTCATCAATGTTATCAACCACTTTTGCGGCAATGATCATGTCGAGGTATTCACTGCCCCAGTCATCTTCTGTGGCTGGGATCACCCCTTTTATGCCTTGCAAACCTGTATCTGCACGCACGTCTACGCCCGCGTCGATCAACATACGAACCACGCTCAGGCCAAGTGTATCAGCCACATCCTTGTGGATCAGCAAACACTCAGCAGCGCCACAAATGCCCGTGCGCCGGGTCTTGGCGTTCAGCACCACATCCAGCGTTTTTTGCGGATCAGCAGCCGCATCAATATAGATGTGCACGATGCCCTCAAGATGGGCAAACACCGGCACACGCGCTTTGCGTTGCACAAGCCCCACCAGCCCTTTGCCGCCGCGTGGCACTATCACGTCAATCGTATCGGTCATGGTCAGCATTTCCTGCACCGCTGCGCGGTCGCGCGTGGGCACCAGTTGAATTGCATCTTCGGGCAGACCAGCCGCACGCATCCCCTCAACCAGGCAGGCATGTATCGCACCTGATGAATGAAAGCTCTCCGAGCCGCCGCGCAAAATCACCGCATTGCCGGATTTCACGCACAATGCGCCTGCATCCGCTGTCACGTTTGGGCGGCTCTCATAGATCACGCCAATCACCCCCAAGGGCGTGCGCACCCGCCGGATGTGCAGCCCCGAAGGCATATCCCATTCGGCCAGCACCTCGCCCACGGGATCATCCTGGGCAGCCACAGCGCGCAACCCATCACAGATACCCTGAATGCGCGGCGCATCCAGCTTCAGGCGGTCCAGCATTGCCTCACTCAGGCCTTTGTCGCGCCCAAAGCTCATGTCCTTGTCATTGGCGGCTATAATCTCGGCACGGCGCGCCCAGACAGCATCCGCCGCAGCGCTCAGCGCCTTGGCCTTTGACTCCGCACTCGCCGTGGCCAAAGCTGCTGCTGCCACCTTTGCGCGGTCCCCGATATCGGCCATCAGTGCGGGAATGTCATCAAAGTCTTTCATGGTCAAAACTCCCTTTGGGCAGACTAGCATTGTAAGGCATCAAAACGCCATGTCATCACGATGGATCAGCGGGCCTCGGGCTGGATAGCCCAGAGCCGCTTCAATCTCGCTGGTTTTGAGTTTGCGGATTTTTGTTGCATCTTCAGTGTTATAGCGGGTGAGGCCCAGCCCCAATCGCGTGCCATCCACATCAACAACTTCGACAGGATCCCCCCGGCCAAAGCGCCCGGAAATCTCGATCACCCCGGCAGGCAACAGGCTGCTGCCGTTGCTCAATGCACGCGCGGCTCCGGCATCAACAGTGATCAAACCGCGTGGTTTCATCGCCGCGATCCAGGCTTTGCGCTTTTGTTGTGGGTCACCCTGAGCGGTGAACCATGTGCACGGCGCGCCGTTTTCCATTGCGCTGATCGGGTGCAAAGCTGAGCCTTCGGTGATCGCCATATCACAGCCCGCTGCGGTGGCCGCCTTGGCCGCCATCAGCTTGGTTTTCATCCCGCCCTTGCTCAAGCCCGAGCCCGCATCGCCTGCCATGGCTTCGATCTCGGGTGTGATTTCCTCAATCACATCAAAGCGGCGCGCAGATGGATCATCGCCAGGGTTTGCCGTGTAAAACCCATCCACATCCGACAGCAAAATCAGCTGGTCGGCACCGGCCGTAACGGCCACCTGCGCTGCCATTCGATCATTATCACCATAGCGGATTTCATCCGTGGCCACGGTGTCGTTCTCATTCACAATCGGCACCACACCAAGGCGCAGCAGTTGCTCCAACGTCGCGCGCGAGTTCAGATAGCGGCGGCGGTCCTCGCTGTCTTCCAGCGTAACCAGAACCTGCGCTGCTTTCAGGTCATGCGCGCTCAGTGCACGCTCGTATGCGCCTGCCAGTTTGATCTGTCCAACAGCGGCGGCGGCCTGAGATTGCTCAAGGGATAGCTCCCTGGCAGGCAGATCCAATGCCCTGCGCCCCAGTGCTATGGACCCTGACGAGACCAAAATGACATCTGTGCCGCGGGCGCGCAATCGCGCCACATCCCCGGCCAATGCAACCAGCCAGTCTGCCCGCAAATCACCGCTGTCCCGATCCACCAACAGGGCCGATCCAATCTTGATGACCAGTCGTTTTGCGTTCCTTAAGGCCGCCATGGCTCGGGCTCTTCATTGGCGGTTTTCAGGCGTAGTTTGTCGTCGTCAATCTGGGTACGCAGCGCGCGCAGCACGTCGTTCACCCCTTCACG
>DFBW01000261.1:9563-9888 GCA_002366775.1 Roseovarius sp. UBA3070
TGGTAATCCTCGGCAATGGTCTCGGAGGTGCCATCCACCAGATGCAAAAGAACCGAGCACCGTTCCACATGACCAAGGAACAAATCACCCAAGCCGCGCCCCTCGGACGCGCCTTCAATCAGGCCGGGGATATCGGCCACAACAAATTCCACCCCATCCACACCGACAACACCAAGGTTGGGATGCAGCGTGGTAAACGGGTAGTCGGCAATTTTGGGTCGGGCGTTGGATGTGGCCGCCAGAAAGGTGGATTTGCCCGCATTGGGCAGGCCCAAAAGGCCCACATCCGCGATCAGCTTCAGGCGCAGCCAGATGGTGCGCTCAA
>DFBW01000261.1:10015-12448 GCA_002366775.1 Roseovarius sp. UBA3070
ACAATGTCATCGCCATCTTTGCCGGTGCGTTGCTTGCCCATACCGGGCTGGCCGTTCTTGGCAAAGAAATGCTGCTGATAGCGGAAATCAATCAGCGTGTTCAGCCCGTCAACCACTTCGATCCGAACCGAGCCGCCCTTGCCGCCATCGCCGCCATCGGGGCCGCCGTATTCAATATACTTCTCGCGCCGGAAGCTGATGCACCCGTTGCCGCCCGAACCGGAGCGAATATAGACCTTGGCGAGATCGAGAAATTTCATTGTGTGGCCTTTCAGCGCCTGACGTCTGGATGCGTTACTCTAATCTGCCTCTGCCCTCAAGGCAGACCAGCGTGCACGGGTCAATTCCATGCACATGTTGGCCCCGTCACAACCGGGCGCAATGTCTGGTGTTGCGTGGTCAACATCGCTCATACGCTCCGGCTATAGGTCCAGGTGGCCACATTGGCGTCGCGCGCCACGCAAAACGCCTCGGCGTCGCCCAGATATTGAAAGCCAAGATTGGTCAGCACCCGCGCTGAGGCCGGATTGTCCTGAAACACGCTGGCAAAGAACGTGCGGCTGGATTGCGGATTGCTCTCCAGCAACGCCCCAAGGGCCGCTGACGCCACGCCAAAATTCCAGAACGCAGGCGCCACCCAGAACCCAACACCGGATTGATCACGCCCCATACGCTCCAGCCAGATCAGGCCCATCACTTCAGAGCCGCCCAGTTTGGTCGCATCCATGACCCAATAGTCGTCCTGCCGGTCTTTGGCCCCGGCACGGGTGATGAATGTATCAGTGCTGCCCGGCGGCAAAGGATGCGGGATTGTCGCAATATTACGCGCCACGCGCAGATCACTGGCATACATCTCGATCAGACCGGCATCCGAGGCCCGCAGCGGGCGCAGATCAAACTCAGCCGTTTCGATCAGGGCTTGGGTGATGATAGGTTCAAGTTTCATGCATTCGCTCCTGCGAATAGGACAAATAAGACCGAAGCCACCGTCAGCGCCGCCAGGCACCGCATCAGGTAGGGCTCAAACGTGGTTCCAGCAACCGTGCGCGCAATCTGTTCACCGAAATACGCCCACGTCGGGTGCAGCACGACCTGTAGGGCAAACAGGCACCCGGCAATCATGGCAGTGGCCTGTAACGCAGAGGTGTCAGCCCCCACAAAACTGGTGAACCCGCCGGTGATCATTACCCAGGCCTTGGGATTTAGCGGATGCACCAGCAGCCCTGCCATAAACCCCGGCACATCTGTTTCAACCTGCCCCGGCGACAGGCGCAGATTGGCAATCTTCCAGGCAAGCCAGCAAATATAAGCGACACAGGCCCATTTCAGGGCGGCAAAGATGCCGGGTGCCCCTGTGGCCAGCTCCATAAGGCCAAAGCCCATCGGCCAGACCAGCAGTTGCTTGCCAAGGGTCACACCCAGTACAAAGGGCACAGACGCGCGAAACCCATAGCGGGCACCAGTGGCCATCAATGCCATATTGGCCGGCCCCGGTGTGGCGACCTGGCTGGCCCCAAACGCCAGAAAGCTAAGAACCGCGACGCTCATCCTCGCGCCTCGCGTGGGTTGGGTTTGTTGCGCTCATCCCATGCCGCCAGTGCCGGACCCTTCAGGCCCAGTACGTTTACGGTGTCTTTTGCACGGCCATTAAACTGGCCTTGCTCATAACCCAGTGCGATCAGGTCTTTGCCAGTGATCTTCATGGTTCAATCCAGTCTGCCTCACTAAATGCACGCCTTGGTGGTGGTGAGTGAACCGGTCCTCAAATCACTTGTCAAAAAAAATAAAAGGGGACCGGCGCTTTGCCGATCCCCTTAATGTTCATAAAACCTTTAAGGTCGGCTTATTCGGCTGCCTCCGCCATCGGGAGAACCGAAATAAATGTGCGGCCTTTGAAGCCCTTGTGGAACTTCACATTGCCTTCGGACACAGCAAAGATCGTATGATCTTTACCCTGGCCGACACCTTCGCCTGGCCAGAATTTATTGCCGCGCTGACGCACGATGATGTTGCCGGGGATCACAGATTGACCGCCATACAGCTTTACACCAAGACGACGACCCGCTGAGTCGCGGCCGTTGCGGGATGAACCGCCTGCTTTTTTATGTGCCATCTTGTCTCTCCTTAGCCTTTAGCCAGCTTTTTGGCCTGTTCGACCCAGCCTTCACGCTCGATCCGACCTTTGAACGACAGTTTTTCGTCCATAGCAGTAATATCGTCGGCGGTCCATGCTGCCACTTGGGCAAATGAGGTTACACCGGCTTCATGCAGCTTTTTCTCTAGTGCGGGGCCAACACCTGACAGGGTTTTCAGATCGTCAGCACCGGCGTCTGCCTTGGCAGCTTTCTTGGGTGCGGCTTTCTTTTCAGCCTTGGGCGCTTCGGCCTTCTTGGCGGCTTTAGGCGCTTCAGCTTTCTTGTCGGCCTTCTTGGC
>DFBW01000261.1:12538-16670 GCA_002366775.1 Roseovarius sp. UBA3070
GAGCCATGCTTACGACGGCGTTTAACAAAGTGAATCACCTTGTCGCCTTTGATCTGGTCCACAACCTCGGCCTGAACAGCAGCGCCGTCCACCAGAGGGGCACCAACGACAACCTTGTCGCCACCCAGCATCAGAATTTCGTTGAATTGAACTTTGTCACCGGCATCTGCCGCAAGCTTTTCCACACGGAGCGTATCGCCCGACTGGACTTTGTACTGCTTGCCACCGGTCTTGAGGACCGCAAACATGCGCATTTCCTTTACTTTCTTCGCATCCTGTGGTCCCCTATGTCGGGTGTTTTTGGCCATCATGGCCACCTCGGACAGCGCGCCCCAATGGGCGGTATTGATATATGCCTCGCACGGGGGTTCCCCGCCGAGATGCGCGCTTATTCAAGAGGCAGCGATGAAAGTCAAGAGGGATGCCATGGGAATCCAGAGGTTTGTGATCTTATCGCTGATCCTGAGCGCATGTGCGCCACAGGGTGCCAGCCATCTGCCCAATCCGTTGTTGTTGCCCATCTATGGCACCACCTCGGTTTTGCAGAATGCCAGCTATAATGCGCGGCGCGGTAAAGTGGAGCGCTTTGTGGCCGCCCATCATGCGCAATTGATTGCCGAAATTGGCGGCGCTGAGGGGGGGCATCTGGCACAAGCCTATACGCTGGCCCGTATTCCCGAAACCGAGCGCGGCGTTGTGACCTCGCGGTTGCGCGCGGATCTCAAGCAATACCGCGGCTCACAAGAGGCATTGGTTGTGGCCCTGATGGTCCATGGGGCCTGATAAGCGGGCAGTTGGGTTTGGAAATGCCCAGGGGGCAATGCCCTGCCCTGCTCACAATTCCTGAATCTGCAATTGCTCGGCGATCGCCAACCCCAGCAAATAGGAAATATCCTCATACATCTGGTCAAACGCCACAAAGATTGCCCGGTTCAACAGCTTGCCTTCATCTGTGCGCCAAAAGGCGACGTAGCCGTCCAATACTTCGGGATCGACCGGCTGATAGGCCATCAGGAAAAACGATTGCAGCCAATCGCGTGATGAGATGCGCAACTCTTCCTCACCGGCCCAGACATCGGCCAGTATTTCTTCTTCGGACAGGTCAAACGCACCGCCTTCATTCAGGCCATTGTAAAACATCAGGTCCGAATTCAGCGCCCCCGTCACATTCATTTCCAGCAAATCACTGTCCTTGATCAATGTGTTGACCACATCCACCACAGCGGCACCCTGCTCAGCCAGATCCTGAAATTGTTCGGCGGCAAAAGCCTCGGTATCGGCGTCCAGAAACGCACGGCGCGCCGACAACTCCAGCGTGACGATCTCGGACATCTGTGGCGTTTGGTAATAGGCCAGTATCGGCGTCAGGTCAGCGCCCTCCAGCTCGGCTTCAAACCCTGAGGCCAGCACCTCGTACATCTTGTCGGCGTCATAAATGCGCTCAATCACCCTGGCCCAAGCGGCGGCGTCGACATCCGGGATCATGTCCCGCGCCAGATCACCGCCAAACCGCGCGCCTTCCGCTTGCATGACTTCAACCGTTTCGGCCACCTTCAGCGCATCTAACAACGCGTCAAGCTGCGCCGAGCGCTCAGCCATCGCTGGCCCCGATACGGCCACAACAGCGGCCACAACAGCGGCCCGTACCAATGTAAACATTACCCGCATCACAACTCCTGCCCCTGCACCGCGCCTGCCATACGTTCGGCGAGCGCTTCAAACCGGTTGGCCATAACTTCGTGCTGAATGGCGTTCATCAATTCATAAACCTGCTGCATCCTGGGATCGCTCAGCGCAATGACATAATCGGCCAGATCATCGTCGCTCATCTCTTTGTAGGTATATGCCGCGGATGCCAGGCTGGATTCCTCAATACTTTCGCGCAATCCGGCTGCGTTTTCCTTCATGATGGCCCGCAGCGCTGCCTCGTCAATCTCGCCGTCCAACACACCTGCATTGGAGGCCGCCATCAAAAACCGGACCTGAATTTCCTGAATGGCCCGCACACCGTGGTCTCCGCTGTCGACGGCACTGTTCAGCTCTTTGAGGATTTGCAACCGCGATGGATTGTCGTTTTCGAACTCTGCAATCAGGGCATCGCCATCTTCAGACTTGGCATCATCATCCGCCATATGCGAGGCATTCTCGACCGCAACCAACCGCTGCCCCAAGGGCGAGGCATAAAACTCGGCCCCATGGGCCAGCAATTCATCGCTCAGCGTATTCTCCAACATATCCAATGCCATGCCATGCACAATCTTTTGCGAGAACACCTGCGCTGCCATCGCCGACCAGCTTTCGCCAAAGTCACTGCTGCTCATTCCCAGCATATCGGGCGCGCTCTCTGCTGACAGCGCAATACTGTCCAGCGCCACATCAAAGCCCGTCACCGTCAAGAACGCCTCCAGCTTGTCGCGCTCGGCTGCATGAGACATCGGCGCACTCAGCGACAGGCAGGCCAGTGCCAGAAATGCAATCACAGGTCGAAACAGAGGATACATGGCAGATCTCATGAGGGACGCTCCCTTTGCGGATAAAGTGGTGTCGCCCCCAACCTAGGCAATTTCTGATCTCAGACAATGCAAAAGCCCTTGATCGCCCCTGAAAAGGCAACTACACGGGCGATCCAGACCCCCGCGGAGAGGTGCCGGAGTGGTCGAACGGGGCGGTCTCGAAAACCGTTGAGCCTTCACGGGTTCCCAGGGTTCGAATCCCTGTCTCTCCGCCATTATGATGCTCTGGTCGCACAGCAATGGCACGAAACCCCTGTAAGATAAGGGCTGTGCGGCACAATCTGAAGTGTGCGTTTGCCCCTGGCAAATTCACCTTAGGAATGGCGCGTAAGTCATTGATAAATCAACCAACCCGATAGTTGGGAGATTCACGGGTGATCTGCACATCATGCACATGGCTTTCGCGCAATCCGGCACCGGTGATTTTGACAAAACTACAATCACTGCGCATCGCATCAACGGTGGCACAGCCAGTATAGCCCATTGCCGCGCGAAGACCGCCCACCAACTGGTGCAATACCGTGCCAGCACCGCCCTTATAGGGCACCTGACCTTCGATGCCCTCGGGCACCAGCTTGTCACTGGCGGCGTCCTTCTGAAAATACCGATCAGCCGACCCGCGGGCCATCGCACCAAGGCTGCCCATGCCGCGATAAGATTTGAATGAGCGGCCCTGATACAAGATCACTTCTCCGGGGCTTTCATCCGTGCCCGCCAGCATCGAGCCGACCATGGCACAAGAGGCCCCCGCCGCAATCGCCTTGGCAAAATCACCAGAAAACTTGATGCCGCCATCGGCAATGACCGGCACGCCATCCGCGCCAGATGCGCAATCCATGATGGCGGTCAGCTGTGGCACACCCACCCCTGCCACCATCCGTGTTGTGCAAATACTGCCAGGCCCGATACCAACCTTCACCGCATCAGCGCCCGCACCGATCAAGGTGCGCGTGGCTTCGGCTGTGGCGACGTTGCCGGCCACGATCTGCACGTCATTGGACAGTTTCTTGGCCCGCTCCACAGCAATCGCCACACCCTCAGAGTGGCCATGGGCGGTATCAATCACAATCATATCAACGCCAGCTTCCACCAGCGCAGCACTGCGTTCAAACCCCGCATCCCCCACGGTTGAGGCCGCGGCAACCCGCAAACGCCCCAGTTTATCCTTGCAGGCCGACGGGTTCAGCACCGCCTGTTCGGTGTCTTTCAACGTCAACAGGCCGGTCAGCTTGCCCGCCCCATCCGTGACCAGCAATTTCTCGATCCGGCGGGCTTTCATCAGTGATTTGGCTTCGTCCAGATCGGCGGGTTCGTGAAGGATTGCCAGATCATCCGAGCTCATCATCACGCTCACCGGCGTTTTGTCGTCCTCTGCAAAGCGCATGTCGCGGTTGGTCACAATGCCCACAACACGCCCCGAGCCATCAACCACCGGAAACCCGGTAACGCGGCAACGTTCCTGCAAAGCCTTGGCATTAGCCAGTGTCTGATCGGCTGCCAGGGTAATTGGATTATAAACGATGCCAGACTCAAACCGCTTGACCCGACGCACTTCACGGGCTTGTTGCTCAATATCCAGATTGCAATGCACCACACCCATGCCCCCGGCCTGCGCCATG